>JAFOXT010000426.1 GCA_017425745.1 Clostridia bacterium
GTCGTAATCAATATCTACTGTGTAGTATCCTGTGTTATTTTTGAATTTAAAAAGCACCACATCGTTGTCAACACTCTTCTTACAGCGTTTGCCTGTGTGCTGTACTTCATAGCAGTTTCAGCCAACTTCAATTATCGCAAGAACCACAAAGCAGACGGCTTTGATATCAGACTTATGAGTGAGCATTTTATTCTTATGTCCGTAATTCTGATTGTTCTTTCTGCTCTTTCTGTTTTTGCTCTTTATGCAGTCTTAAAATGGAAGCGTGAGCATATCACTCCTGCTTCAATCAAAGAGGGACTTGACAGATTGCCCGCAGGTCTTTGTTATCATAACAAAGACGGTGTGCCGAAGCTTATAAATCACCGTATGGATAACCTTTGCCGATATATTACAGGCGAGCCGCTTTTTGACGCAAATGAATTCTGGAGAAAACTGAAAAAGGGCGAAGTCTTGCCCGGTAATATAGCACAGCAGACAGGTGAAAATCCTATTGTTACGGTGCTTGGTAACACAACTCTCAGCTTTACAAAAATCGAAAGAGAAATCGGCGGTGAAAAGCTCTTTGAAATCCGTGCTACCGATATAACGCAAAAGTTTGCTCTCAGCAACAGGCTTCATAAATCCAACAACGAGCTTCGTGAGCTTAACAGACGACTTCAGGAATACGGTGAAAACGTTTATGACATAACCCGTGAAAGAGAAATACTCACTGCGAAGGTCAACATCCACGATATGCTCGGTAAGGCTCAGCTTGCTACAAAGAGATATATTGAAAGCTCCGACTCAAATATAACAAAAGAAGAGCTTGTAGATATCTGGAACGGAACTCTTTATCTTTTTGACGGAGGCTTCGCAGATACTAAAGACGATGTGAACTTAGATGAGCTTTACGATGCAGCCAAAATTATGGGCATCAGACTTATAATCGACGGCACAGTGCCGAAGGATAAGAGTTTTCTGAGATTTGTAATGAGCGGTGCAAGAGAAAGTCTTACCAATGCCGTACATCACGCAAAGGCAAGCGAGCTTAAGGTGAAGCTTTACAGTACCTACACCCATTTTATTATTGAATATACCAATGACGGTCTGCAACCCACATCAGAAATTTCTGAGGGTGGCGGTCTTTCATCTCTTCGTCAGAGTGTTGAAGGTGCGGGCGGCATAATGGAAACTGATATCTATCCGAAGTTTATATTAAGACTTAAAATACCCTCAAAGGAGGAACTCTATGTATAATGTAATGGTCGTTGAAGATCAGGCTATGCCAAGACAGCTTTTTGAAGCTTTCATTTCAATGAGCGACAAATACAGACTTGTACATTCAATTAAAAATGCCGATATGGCTGACATATACTGCAATCAGTCGCAGATTGACCTTATACTTATGGATGTGTGCACAGAGCTTAACTCAAACGGCCTTGATGCCGCTGAAAGAATCAAGCAAAAGCACCCTGAAATAAAAATTATTGTTGTCACTTCTATGCCTGAGGTGTCATATCTTGAAAGGGCAAAGGCAATCGGTGTTGATTCGTTCTGGTATAAAGAGGTCAGTGAGGAGCCTATCCTTGAGCTTATGGATAAAACTATGGCAGGGGAGAGCATTTATCCGGACAAGACCCCCACCGTCAGCTTCGGTAACATAAAAAGCACTGACCTTTCAAAGAGAGAAATTGAGGTTCTGCGTGAGGTTATTATGGGCTTCACCAACGCCGAAATTGCTGAAAGGCTCAGTATCTCTCAGCACACAGTCAGAGACTACATTCAGGTGATTATGGAAAAAACAGGCTACCGTACAAGAACTGAGCTTGCGGTGAAGGCGAGAGAAAAGGGTATTATAATCCCGGATGAAAAGAATTAAACTTTAGGGCGGCCATTGGCCGTCCTTGTTTTTGTGTTAATTTATTAAAGAATCTTATATTTACCCCTACATTTGTAGGGTGACTTTGAAAAAC
>JAFOXT010000427.1 GCA_017425745.1 Clostridia bacterium
CGAGTGAGTCTGTAAGCCGAGTTTTGTCATTTAAGGCAATCATCTGTCTAGGCGTTGAATTGCTCCAACGCTCAAGCCACCCGTCTGTCTTTTGTGCCCAGCTGACAGCTGACAAGTCGGTGTTGCTTCGGGTAGGGTTTACATGGCCGCACAGTCTCCTGTGCGCCGGTGAGCTCTTACCTCGCCTTTCCATCCTTACCGTAAAAACGGCGGTTTATTTCTGTTGCACTGTCCCTAAGGTTGCCCTCGGCGGCCGTTAGCCGTTACCCTGCTGTGTGAAGCTCGGACTTTCCTCACCCTTATTTTCATAAGGCCGCAATTGCCCAACTCACTCGGTCAGTATTTTACCACAGCTTTTTATTAAAGTCAAATTGTGTGCGAAAACTTAACATTATCTTAACTGTTGCAAAAAATACTTGTGTTTTTCGTCACTTTGAGGTAGAATGTATATGATATATAAACTTGTATGAAAGGATGTGCCTGAATTTTCGGGTGCAAAACTTTATTATGGACGATATATATTTCTCAGATAAAAATAAAAACGGTAAAAAAGGTAATAAACAGCAAAGAGAACGCATTTCTGCAGATAAAACAAGCTCCAAAAAGGAAGATATTGTAAGTGGAAATCAGAGCAAGGGTTCTTCAAAGAAAGAAGAAATGAAAAAAGGCTTTGCTGATACAGATTACTCTGACGAGAGCTTCAGCCTGGATTTTAAAAAGAAAGCCAAGGAAATTGCAAGAAAAAATGCAGCTGAAGTTCCCGACTATAAGCCTTATGAGGTGAAAAAGCCTGAGATGATTTCATCAGGCAGAGAGCCACTGGGTAAAAAAATCATTTCACAGAACAGAACACCTCAGGGTCAGAGAGTAGCAAAAGCAAGTGCTCCGGTATCTCGTGCTCCCAAAGGTAAGAAAAAGAAGGGCTCAGCAAAGGTAAAGGTTTTCTTAGCTCTTGCTTCACTTCTTATGGTGCTGGTGCTTTGTGTGGGTGCTTACGGACTCGTGGTGCTTTCCGGTATTGATTATGAGGAAATAGGTACTAACAAGCATGTAACAGAAAGTGAGCTTGTAACTTCGCCTTCTGTTAAAAATGTGTTGCTTATCGGCTGTGACGCAAGAGGCGACGTTGAGGGTAACCGTTCCGATACAATGATTCTGCTTTCAATCGATACTAAAAACCGAAAGCTTAAGCTTACTTCTTTCCTTCGCGACAGTTATGTTTATATTCCCGAAAAGGGCTTCAGTAATAAGCTTAACTCATCATTCAGCTATGGCGGTCAGAAGTGTCTTATGGACACTCTGGAGTACAATTTCGGAGTAAATATTGATAACTATGTAATGGTTAATTTCAATGCCTTCAGACAGCTTGTAAATCTTCTTGGCGGTATTACTGTTGACGGTGTAACTGAACGTGAAGCAAAGTATATGCGTGAGGAAGTAAAAATTCCTTCCGTTAAGGCCGGCAAGAATAAAATGGACGGAAAAACAGCTCTGTGGTATTGCCGAATAAGATATATCGACAACGATTTCAGACGTACTGAAAGACAGAGAAAGGTAATTTCTGCAATTATCGATAAGGTTATTAAGACAGACATTTTCACCCTTATGAATATTTGCAAAGAAGTTCTTCCTAATGTTTCAACCGATATCAAAACAACAGAGCTTCTGGGACTTGGAGTTAATGCGGTGCTGAGATATCTGAGATACGATATTGTTCAGCAGCAGATTCCTGCAGACGGTGAATGGGCTGACCGTTGGGTAGGCTCACAGCAGGTTGTTGCACTTGACTTTGAAGCAAACAAGAGAATACTCAAAGAATTCATTTATGAATAAAAAATACGGGACTGCAGCATTGAAATGCACAGTCCCTTTTCTTGTGCTTACAAAAGAAAATTTATTCTTTGACTTGTAAAATTCAGTAAAATAGTATATTCTTTAATACAGAATGACTTAAAGGAATGAGAATATGACTGACCCAATTATCATTGAGGGTACAATTGAAGGAATTGTATATTCCAACCCTGAAAACGGATACAGCGTAATAGACCTCAGTGCAGACGGAGCTCTTGTAACTGCGGTTGGTATTATGCCGTCTTGTTGTGTGGGTGAAAAAATAAGGCTTAAAGGCGAGTGGACAACTCACCCGACCTTCGGAAAGCAGTTCAAAGCAAGTGAATGTGAACGCTCAATGCCAAAAAGTGCAGGGGACATGCTGAAGTATCTTTCAAGCGGTACAATCAAGGGCATAGGCCCTTCAACTGCCGCAAAAATTGTTGAGCGTTTCGGTGACAGAACCTTTGATATTATGGAAAATTCACCTGAGCTGCTTGCGGAAATAAAGGGTATTTCACGTCAGAAGGCTGAAGAAATAGGCGAAAGATTTAAAAGTCAGTTTGCTGTAAGAGAGGTTATTATCGCTCTTGAAAAATATAATATGAATTCATCTGAATGTCTTAGTGCCTATAAGGCTTTCGGTGCAAATGCAGTTGAAAGAATTACCGAAAATCCATACATTCTCTGCTCAAAAAAGGTCGGTATGCGTTTTGAAAGAGTTGATGAAATTGCTGAAGGCTTTCCCGTTGCAGTAAAATCTCTCTACCGATACAGAGCCGGTATTCTGCACATTTTAAGACATAATCTTAATAACGGCCATACTTGCTTGCCGAGAGATAAGATGATTATTCCTGCTCTTGAGCTTCTCGGC
>JAFOXT010000428.1 GCA_017425745.1 Clostridia bacterium
TCAACAAGCATTCTTGCAAGTGCTGTATATTCTCTTTGCTTTTCTAATTCTTCTTTGCTTATACTAAATCTGCTGTTATCCAAACTGTTAAACCTCTTTACCGTTATCGCCGTAAGTTTTTGCAAGGGCGATAAGTTTTTTTAATCTGTGATTAACCGCCGAGCGTGAAAGCGGCGGACTGCACATTTCACCGATATCCTTTAAGCTTGCGTCAGGATTTTCATATCTGATATTTGCTATATGCTTAAGCTCATCGGACAAGGTGGGATAGATTCCTTTTTCTTTTATTGTTTCAATTGCCTGCATCTGGTCAAAAGCAGCAGAAGCCGTTTTTGAAAGATTGGCATTTTCAAAATTTATTCGTCTGTTTGTAAGGTTTCTTATGTCCTTATAGATCTTTATATTCATTATCTCAAGGGCCGAATTGTGCGCTCCCATAAGAGCTAAAAGATCTTCAATGCTTTCACTGTCTTTTATGTAAATTACATTCACATATCTTCTGACCATATGCTTTGCCTTGATTCCGTAATCATTAAGCATTTTCATAAGGTCAAGGCTGAGCATCTTATAAGAAACAACAAACTCAATATGATAGCTTTTGTTCGGGTCACTTGCCGTTCCGCAGGAAAGAAAGGCTCCTTTTATAAAAGAAATATCACAACAGCCCATATCCCAGTTTTCAGCTGCCGACTCATTCAGAAGATTACCACGGTCAATTCTTTGCACAACCTCTTTACCGCTTGAGGAAAAGGTAGAAAGAATTTTTTGTCTGTCTTCGGATTTTTCATAGTCGACAGTATATTTACCTGCTTTGGAAATACTCATTTTTCCTTTTACACCGCTTACCTTTTCAGCAAGCTCAGTATACTTTTCTGCAACTGCACCGTTATCGGTAAGAAGTGAAATATCGGAAAGATTGAAGGATCTTCCGAAAAGGAGCATTCCGTATGCCATTGCATGCTTACAGCAGGAAGGTAAATCTTCTGCATTTTTCAGAATTTCATCTTTTATCTGCGATGAAAATGACATATCCCTCAATCCTTTCTTGGTTTTAAACTGTTTTAATTTCGGCTTCAAGAGTAACGCCGAATTTTTCCTTTACTGTTTCTCTGCAAAAATCAATAAGCTCCAAAACATCTGTTGTTGTAGCATTATCATAGTTAATAATAAAGCCTGCGTGCTTTTCGCTTACCATTGCTCCGCCTATTCTCTTGCCTTTAAGACCGCTCTGTTCAACAAGGGCACCTGCGAAATAACCCTCAGGGCGCTTGAAAACACTGCCTGCACTGGGATATTCCAATGGCTGCTTATCTTTTCTTCTGCCGAGATAGTCGCGCATTTCTGCATCAATTTTATCCTTTTCACCTTTATTCAGCTTTATTTCAACTGAGGTGATGATTTTATTCTCTGATGAATAAGCGCTGTGTCTGTATGACAAATCCATTTCAGCGCCTTCATAAGAGCCGACCGTACCGTCTTCATTTATATGGTTGCACTTAACAAGAACATCCTTCATTTCTCCGCCGTAAGCACCTGCATTCATATAAGCAGCACCGCCAACAGAGCCGGGAATGCCGTATGCAAATTCAAGACCTGAAAGGGAGTTATTCAGTGCATATCTGCAAAGCTGAATAAGCTTTGTACCGGCGCCTACAACAAGAGTGCCGTCTTCCTTTTCATTAATATATGAAAGCTTGTCACCGAGATAAATCACAACTCTGTCTCTTATTCCGTCATCAGGCACAAGAATATTACTTCCGTTACCGAGGATAAAATAAGGTACATTTTCCTCGCGACAGATGCTGAGAATCGCTTTGATTTCACTGTCGTCTGAGGGAATTGCAAAAAGCTCTGCATTTCCGCCGGTTCTGAAAGAGGTATGATTTTTCATCGGCTCTTCCGTAAGAAATTCAATATTCAGTTTTTTCAGTGCATTTTCTATATTTTTCAAGAAAAGACCTCCGATTAATACTCAACTAATGCGGCGCCGATAATTCCTGCATCGTTACCAAGACAAGCAACACAAAGCTCTGTGTTCTTTTCTGTTCTCTTGTTATACTGATTAGCCTTTACATAAGCGCGTAAGGGAGCGAGAAGAGTTTCACCCTCGTTACAGATACCACCGCCGAAGCAAAGCATTTCAGGCTGGAATATGTTTACAATATTAGTAGCGCCGATACCGATATACTCGATATATGTATCAACAACCTTTTTACCTGCTTCGTCATTAAGACGCATAGCATCAAAAGCTGTTCTGCCGCCTGCTTTGGCAATATCGCCTGAGCAGAGCTCCCACATTTTGCTGTCCTTGTTTTCTTCCATAGCTTTCTTGGTCTGATTAATAAGAGCAGTTGCAGAAGCATATCTTTCCCAACAGCCGATTCTGCCGCAGTTACACTGTTCACCGTCAAACTTGATTGAAATGTGACCGATTTCACCGCCTGCATCGTTACAGCCTGTAAGAAGCTTTCCGTCAAGAACAATACCGCCGCCTACACCTGTACCGAGTGTTACTGCAACAAAGCTGCTCTTACCCTTACCTGAGCCTGCAAGAGCCTCGCCGAGAGCTGCACAGTTTGCGTCGTTTTCAAGTCTGATTGTGATATCAGGGAATTCCTTTTTCATAAGCTCAACTGCAGGAACATTATTAAAATCAAGGTTGTTTGCATAGCTTATCATACCCTTTGCCTTGTCAACTGTACCGGGAGTACCGATACCGATTGACTCAACCTCTGAGAGTGAAATGCCTGCATCAGCTACTGCAGCCTTAACGCATTTGCACATATCATCAAAAATTTCTTCTGCAGGTCTGGGACAAGCTGTCTTAGCCTTGCCTCTGCCTATAATATTATAGTTTTCATCAATTACACCAACTGCAATGTTTGTGCCACCTAAATCTACGCCAACTTTATACATTTTATTCACCTCTTAAAAATTTCCCCACATTTTAATTTCATCTTCCTGTGGTGCTATATCGTCGCCCATACCAAGATTGTGCATAAGCTCTCTTGCAGCATTGTAACCCATCTTTTTCTGACGGTTATTCATAGCTGCTACCTCTATAATAATTGCAAGGTTTCTACCGGGCTGAACAGGTACAACTGTATGAGGTACCTTGATTCCGAGAATTTCGATATATTCTGTATCAAGACCCATTCTGTCATATACCTTGTCACTGTCCCAGGGCTCAAGCTCAATAACCATATCAATTTTTTCGCTGAGCTTAACAGCACCCATACCGAAAATACGGCGTGCATTCACAATGCCTATGCCGCGAAGCTCAATGAAGTGTCTGATATTGTCAGGAGCAGCGCCCACGAGAGTTTTTGAGCTTGTCTTTTTAATTTCAACAGCATCGTCAGCAATAAGTCGGTGACCTCTTTTAATAAGCTCAACAGCTGTTTCACTTTTACCGACACCGCTGTCGCCAAGAATAAGCACACCCTCACCGTAAACTTCAACAAAAACACCGTGACGTGTAATTCTTTCTGCAAGCTCAATGTTGAGATATGCAATAATTGCCGCCATTGAGCGCGATGTTGTATCCTGAGTTCTGAGTACGGGAACAGAGAATTCGGGAGCAAGAGTAAGAATCTCTTCAGGACAGGTAAGACCTCTTGAAATAATTACATAAA
>JAFOXT010000429.1 GCA_017425745.1 Clostridia bacterium
AAAGCGGTCTTAAAATATTCGTTATGGAAAAGCCCGACTATAACAGTGCTTATGCTCTTTTCGGCACAAAGTACGGCTCAGTCGATACCTGCTTTAAAATCAAGGGTGCAGAAAGCTATACAACCGTGCCCGAGGGTATTGCACACTTTCTTGAGCATAAGCTTTTTGAAAGTGAGGAGCTTGACGCATTTGAGCGCTTTGCCGAAACCGGTGCAAATGCAAACGCCTACACAAGCTTTGACCGTACCTGCTACCTTTTTCAGTGCTCAGGCGAATTTGAAAAGAACCTTGAAATTCTCCTTGACTTCGTAAAAGCCCCTTATTTTACGGAAGAAACCGTACAGAAGGAGCAAGGCATTATCGGTCAGGAAATAAGAATGTATCAGGACAGTCCCGACTGGCAGGTGCTTTTTAATCTTCTCAGAGGGCTTTACAGTAAAAATCCCGTAAGAATTGATATTGCAGGCACTATTGAGTCAATTGCAGAAATAAACGCAGACCTTCTTTACAGCTGCTACAACACCTTCTACAACCTTTCAAATATGGCTCTTGCCGTTGCAGGTAATGTCAAAAAAGAGACTGTTATAGAAATTGTTGACAGAGTCATAAAACCTGAAGAGCCCGTTTACTTTGAACAGATTATTCCCGAAGAGCCCAAAGAGGTTGCAGAAAGCTATATTGAAGAAACTCTCGGTGTGGATATGCCTAAGTTTGCTCTGGGCTTTAAAGAAAGCTACTCTGAGCCTGTGCGCACTGCAAAGGAAACTCTTCTTATGAACCTTGCACTTGATATTATAGCAGGAAAGGTGTCACCTCTTTACAGTAAAATGCTGTCAGAAGGAATTATCAACACCTCCTTCGGCAAGGAATACTTTACCGGCAGAGGCTTTTCTGCACCTATGTTTATCGGTGAAAGCAACACACCCGAAAAGGTAAAGGAAGAAATTCTTTCTGAAATTGCACGAATCCGTAAGGATGGCATCAGAGATGAAGACTTTGAGGTTTCTCTCAAAAAGCTTTACGGCGCAGAGGTTTTCTCTTACAACGATGTTGACGACCTTGCAAATAACCTTATTGACTCTTACTTTAACGGCCACGGACTTTTCAGTACCATTGAGCTTTATAAAACTATAAAGAAAGAGGAAGTTGAACAGATAATAAGTGATTCCTTCAAAGAGGAATACTGCTGTCTTTCAGTTATCAGGTAAAAATTATGGCTTTGGTGCTTGTAATAATCGCAATTTCATATATAGCTGTAGGTCTGCCCGACTCAGTTCTTGGTACGGTGTGGCCTGCAGTTTATGCAGACCTTGATCTGCCTGTTTCACTTGCAGGATATATTGCACTGACAGTCAGCTTTTTCACAATGCTGTCCTGCCTTATGAGTACAAGGCTTACAAAAAAATTCGGCACGGGCAATGTTGCCGTTTTCAGCACGGCACTTACCGCCCTTGCTCTTCTGGGACTTTCGTTTTCGAAAAATGCAGTTTACTTCTTTCTTCTTTCTATCCCTCTCGGTATAGGTGCAGGAACAATTGATGCTGCTCTCAACGGCTTTGTTGCTCTTTACTGCAATAATTCGCAGATGAGCTATCTGCATTGCTTTTACGGCTTAGGTGTAACTCTCAGCCCTTATCTTGTTTCCCTCTGTCTTGCTGATGACAACAACTGGAAACGGGCTTATCTGACTGTAGGGCTTCTTCAGTCGGCAATAACGCTGATTCTTTTTATTGCTCTGCCCTATTGGAAGAAAAAAGAAAAAAACAATATTGAAAAAGAAGAAACGCCTGCAAGAGTGCTTTCAACCAAAGAGCTTTTAAAAATGCCCTCAGTTGTACTCAGCTGTGTTGTATTCTTTATAATCTGTGCCTGCGAATATACTGCAGGTGTGTGGAGCAGCACATTTTTCGCTGAATATAAAGGCTTTTTGCCCGACAAGGCAGCAAGAACGGCTATGCTGTTTTATATAGGTATGACCTTAGGCAGATTTGTTTCGGGTCTTGTAGGTAAAAAGCTCAGCAGTATGCAGATTCTTAAAATCTGTGTGGGTATTCTTCTTTCTTCAAGCGTAATAATTGCTCTGCCTCTGCCCTCATATGTAGCAGCAATCGGTCTGCTTCTTTTCGGCTTCGGTATGGGCCCCACCTTTCCGAATCTCTCTTATCTTGTGCCCTCGCTTTTCGGCAGAGATATTTCGCAGAGCGTAATAGGCATTCAGCTTGCTTCAACCTATCTCGGCATAATGATTATGCCACCAACCTTCGGCGTTATTGCCGAAAAGGTTTCGGCAGGACTTTTCCCCTGCTTTTTATTCGCACTTATGATTTTATTCGTAGGTGCTTCAGCACGCCTTAAAAGAGAGCTTAAAAAAGAAAAAACTTGATTTACATAAAAATTTAATTTGGCGGTGATTACTTTGGCAAAAACATTGGTACTTGCAGAAAAGCCCTCAGTTGCACGAGATATTGCAAGAGTTCTCGGCTGTAAGGTTAAGGGTGACGGCTGCATTATCGGACAGAATTATATTATTACATGGGCACTTGGACATCTTGTAACCCTTGCTGACCCTGATGCTTACGACGACAAATACAAAAGGTGGAATCTTGAGGATTTACCTATGCTTCCCGACAAAATGAAGCTTATTACAATCAAGCAGACATCTAAGCAGTACAGAGCAGTTTCTGCCCTTATGAAGCGTCCCGATGTGGACAAGCTTGTTATTGCAACTGACGCAGGCCGTGAGGGTGAGCTTGTGGCCCGTTGGATTATGATGAAGGCACACTGCAAGCTTCCCGCTTACCGTCTGTGGATTTCATCACAGACAGACAAGGCTATCAAGGAGGGCTTTCAGAATCTTAAGCCTGCAAAGGAATACGATAACCTTTATAAATCCGCTCAGGCAAGAGCTGAGGCTGACTGGCTTGTTGGTCTTAACACCACAAGAGCCTTAACCTGTAAATTCAACGCTCAGCTTTCAGCCGGACGTGTGCAGACACCTACTCTTGCTATGATTGTGCAGAGAGAGGAAGAAATTCAGAATTTCAGACCCAAGGATTACTTTACTCTTCAGCTTATTTTAAAAGGCTTCAATGCAACCTTCCGTGACGGAAAGAACAACACACGTTTCTCAGACAGAGATTTTGTTGAGGGTATTGAAAAGGCAGTAAAGGGTAAGAAGGCTACTGTTTCAAAGCTTGAAAAAACAGGCAAGAAAACTCCTCCCCCTGCAGCGTATGATTTAACTGAGCTTCAGAGAGACGCCAATAAAAAGTACGGCTATTCTGCAAAGCAGACCCTTTCACTTATGCAGAGCCTTTATGAATATCACAAGGTGCTCACCTATCCACGTACAGATTCCCGTTACATAACCGACGATATCGTTGCTACTATTCCCGAAAGACTCAGAGCAATTGCTGTTGGCCCTTATGCGCAGAGTGCTATGAAGCTTGCGAGAAATCCCATACAGACAAAATATATTGTAAATAACGCAAAGGTTACCGACCACCACGCAATTATTCCCACCGAGCAGTCTCCTAACCTTACAAAGCTGAGTTATGAAGAGAGAAACATTTACGACCTTGTTGTAAGACGTTTTATGGCTGTTCTTTCTGCACCTATGGAATATGATGAAATGAAGGTTCAGCTTACAGTTGAAAAGTATAATTTCTACGCAAAAGGTAAGCAGATTAAGAATCCCGGTTGGAAAGAATTCTACGGTGTTTCTTCAGATGAAGAAGATGATGTTGACGTTGAAAACCGCAGTCAGGAGCTTCCTGCACTAAAGGAAGGTATGCTTTTAGATATAAGCAACACAAAATTATCGCAGGCAAAACCAGACCGCCTGCAAGATATACTGAGGCTACTCTCCTTTCGGCAATGGAAAATCCCTCAAAGCAGATTACTGACAAAAACCTCAAGGCTGTTATTGAAACAACAAGCGGTCTCGGTACACCTGCAACAAGAGCTGACATTATTGAAAAGCTTTTCGATAACTTCTCAATTGAGCGTGTGGGCAAGGAAATTCACCCCACACAAAAAGGTATTCAGCTTATAAAAATTGTACCTGCTGACCTTAAATCTGCTGAGCTTACTGCAAAATGGGAAGAACAGCTTCA
>JAFOXT010000430.1 GCA_017425745.1 Clostridia bacterium
AATTGCAATACCCAGAACAAGAAGAGCTGAAATGATAATCATTATTGCAACTACTCTGTCACTATTACCTGAACGCAGAGCTGTTTTTTCAGAATAATCGCTTGCATAAAGCTTCATCGAAGAAAGAAACTCATCAACAGCCGTTTCGTTTCCGAAGCTGTGATAGTTATGGATTACGCCTTCAAAATAACCGTCTTCACCACTGTATTCCGCAACCACACCGTTATGGCCATAGGCATCTTCACCAATAATCGGGTTTTCGATATCATACACCATTGTAATCTTATCGCTTTCAGTCAAAGAAAGATTTATATGATTAAAGGTAAAATACATCAATGAACCACTGGCGACTGTTCCGAAAAAATCATTAGTTTCAGGGTCACAGATTTTAAGCACACCCTTGAGCATTACATCGCCTTTTGTGGCAGAAATATGCTCTCCCTCAACAATAGGCTTCCATTCACCGTCTCCGATTTTGTATTCACCCACAAGTCTGATATCGGGCACAATTGCCCAATCCGCCTGAGAATTGTTCAGAACCGCATTGGCAAGCAACGTACACGAAAGCACAAAAAACAATATTACTGAAGCAAATATCAATTTTTGCTTATCATTTTTCCTTTTAATATGTTCAGACATCGTTTATCTCCTTTTATTTTCCTTTTTTTATTATACCACAATAATACTTTTACAAGCAAATGCTAAGAACAGATATACTATAATGTAATAATACCACAAAACCTCTTACAAAGCTCTTACAAACTCATTTCAAATCTTACATTTTACAATATTCAGTGAAGATGAGCTTAAGAAAGCCCTGCCCGATCAGATTAAATTCTTCGGCATCCGCAAGGTACGGACTAACGGTATACCCCTTCTTTACGGTGATACTATCGATAACGAAGCAATAAAAACAAAGACAACAGAATACTCTCCCGCCGTCTGATAACCAATATTATTCTTACTTAATTAAAGTATATCCTCAAGACTTGCCATAACTCTTCACTTAGTATATAATGGTATCATCAGTAAAACTTAAGGAGTGCAAAAAATATGGAAAAGAACAAACTCTCAGTATGGCAAAGCGCCTGCATAATCACAGGCTACGGTGTCGGCGGCGGTATTATGGCTATGCCCTACCTTGCCGAAAAGAACGGTATTTTAATGGCTATGGCTATTCTCGTGCTGTCCTTTCTTGCCAACTTAATCATTCACCTTATGATTGCCGATATTTCAATCAAAAGCGGCGGCAAATCACAGATAGTTGAGGTTTTCTCAAAATACCTCTTCACAGGCAAATTCCAGAAGCCCATAACACTTTTCTTCTTTATTGTTATGGCTCTCGTAATGTTCACAAACCTCGCCGCTTACATATCAGGTGCTGCAGAAATCATCACCGACCTTATCGGTGTACCGATGATAGTATCAAAACTTATCTTCTATGTGGCTGCCGCAAGTGTTGTTCTCTTCGGACTTAAGGCTGTAGGTCTCAGTGAAAGTGTTGCCGTTTCTGTTATCTTCGGTGTTGTGGGTGTGCTCGGTGTATGCTCTCTCTTCAACATCAAAAATTCTCTCGATTTCAGTATTGGTCAGCCTAATCACATCCTTGCTTTCTTCGGTATGGCTATGCTTGCCTTCTCGGCTTTCTTCTCCGTACCTCAGGCTGTAAAAGGTCTTGACGCTGACGCTAAAAAGGTTAAAAAGGCTGTTTTTATCGGTCTTTCAAACAACCTTGTACTTATGGTAGTTATCACTCTCTGTGCCCTTCTTGCTTCAACAGAGGTTACAGAGGTTGCTATGATTGGCTGGAGTAAGGGTATCGGTGCCTGGGCGCAGATTGCCGGCTCAATCTTCACTGTACTTGCTATGATTACAAGCTATTGGGCAATTTCTCTTGCTCTTGCTGACATTACAGAAGAACAGATTAAAAAGGATAAGCGTATCTGCTGGATTATTGCTACTCTTCCCTCACTTCTTATGACCTTCCTCAATCTTGGCGGCTTTATGGAGTTTATGCGTATAGGCGGCGGTCTTATCGGTATTCTTATCGCTATTCTTGTTATCCCCGCTTACAGAAAGAGCCTTAAGGACGAGGGTGACAGTACCCTTGGCAACAAGTGCGGTACCTTTGTACAGATTCTCGTTATCATCGCACAGATTCTTATGGCTGTAGGTAATGTGGTGCCCGTATGATGAAAAAGCTCTACTTTAACGGAAAAATTCACTCTATGGTGTCGGAGAATGACATATTTTCCGTAATGGTAACCGATGGTGAGAAAATTACATACACGGGTGAAGAAATCCCATCTGGCAATTTCGATGAAAAGATTGACCTTAAGGGTAAGCACGTTTACCCCACTATGACAGACTCACATCTGCATCTGCTTTATACCATCGTGCTTGCAGCAGCAAGCTTCAACATCTGCGAAATTACATCTGACGGTGTAAAGCCTGACAATATGGCTGACATTGGTGAAAGAGTAAAGGCCTTCTGCAAGCGTAATCCCAAACAGAAAATCATCACTGCCAACGGCTTTATTATTTCTGCTGTTAATGAAAAGAGACTGCCCACACGCTTTGAGCTTGACGAATGGTCAAATGGCAGAGCGATGATAGTTTACAGCATTGACGGTCACAGCAGTGCCAT
>JAFOXT010000431.1 GCA_017425745.1 Clostridia bacterium
CGGTTATCACAACACCGTCATCCTTAAGAATACGGCTGATTTCCTTTTCGTGAAAGGGCGCAAAAAGGTGAAAGGCAAAATCAACACTGCCCTCAGCAAGAGGAATTTTAGAGAGATTGGCAACAAAATAGGTGCCTTCGTTTTTTCTCTTGGCTGCAAGTCGCACCATTTCCTTTGAAATATCGAATCCGCAGATTTCTCTGCCTGTCTCCGCCTTTATGCAGTGGGAGTAATAACCCTCACCGCAGCAGATATCGGCAACAACTGCATTTTCAGCAGTATTTTCCTTTATGTAAGAGGACAGATAATTCTTAAGAGAATCGAAGTAACCTTTTTCAAGAAAAGCTTTTCGTGACTGTGCCATTTCTCTGTTATCACCGATAAGCGAACCGTCCTTATGGTTTCCCGTAAGAAGATTGACATAGCCCTCCTTAGCCTTATCAAAGCAGTGATTGTTACTGCATCTGTAGGTCTTTTCAAAAAGCTCAAGCCTTTCTGAGCAAACGGGACAGGTAAGATTAATCATAATACACCTCAGTCAGTATCCTTAGTTTTATGGCAAGTGTCTTTGAATGCACATCCGCCACAACCGCAGGAGCATGAACTCTCCCCTCTTTTTTTCTTTTTGATTTCGTTTACTATAATAAGCGCAACTATTACAAAAATTATAAGTGCAACTATTATTGTGGGTGGGTTCATATTCTACCTCCTTTTATACCGAAAAAATGATTATTTGTCAACTGCAAAGCGTTTTGATGAGTTTATTTTTCCCTCGTTGGGATTTTTTCTCACAAGAAGATAAACGAACACTACAAAAACAATTGACGCTGCAACTGTGCCCATGATATTACCTGTTCCGTTGAACCATGAACCGAACTGGAACACCATAAGTGAAATTGCATAAGCAAATGCGCACATATATGAAATTGTACCGATTGTCCATTTGTAGTTGTTCATTTCTCTTCTGATTGCACCCATAGCTGCAAAGCAAGGTGCACAGAGAAGATTGAAAATCATAAATGAATAGCCTGCAAGCTTGCTTGAGCCGAAAATTTCCTGACCGATAAGTGCAAGTCTTTCTGAATTCATTGAATCAACAAGCTCGAAAGCGAGGTCGGGGTTAGCCATTGAAGTAAGCGAGCCAAATACACCTACAACCTCTTCCTTAGCAACAAGACCAAGAAGAGTTGCAACTGCTGCCTGCCATGTGCCGAAGCCTAAAGGCTTGAAGAGCCAAGCGATAAGTCCGCCGAGGAATTCGAGGATTGAAGCACCGCCGTTTTCTTCGGTGATGTAATGGAAGCCGCCTTCAAAGGAAAGGCTGTTGAGTATCCAGATAATTACGCTTGCTGCGAGAATAACTGAACCTGCACGTTTAACGAATGACCAGCCTCTTTCCCATGTTGTTCTGAAAATATTACCCATAACAGGAGCGTGATATGCGGGAAGCTCCATAACAAAGGGAGCAGGGTCACCGCGGAAGGGCTTTGTCTTTTTAAGAATAAGACCCGAAACGATTACGGCACCGATACCAAGAAAATAAGCTGAGGTTGCAACAAGAGCATTACCACCGAAAAGTGAGCCTGCAATCATGCTAACAATAGGCATTTTTGCACCGCAGGGAATGAAGCCTGTTGTCATAATTGTCATTTTACGGTCACGGTCCTGTTCAATGGTTCTTGAAGCCATAATACCGGGCACGCCGCAGCCTGTTGCAACAAGAAGCGGAATAAAGCTTTTGCCTGAAAGACCGAGCTTTCTGAAAAGTCTGTCCATAATAAAGGCAATTCTTGACATATATCCGCAGTCTTCGAGAATTGAGAGCAGGAAGAAGAGTATCATCATCTGAGGCACAAAGCCTAAAACTGCACCCATACCGCCTACAATACCGTCAGCCACAAGACCGATGAGCCAGTCTGCGCAACCGATTGAAGTGAGAAGTTTGATTACAGCAGGAATGATTGTTTCACCAAAAAGAGTGTCATTCATAAAGCCTACTGTCCAATCACCGACTGAGCCGATTGAAATATAGTAAACAAACCACATCAGTCCGACGAAAATCGGAAGTGCAAGATACTTGTTGGTAACAATATTATCAATTCTGTCTGAAATTGAAAGACCGTTGTGCTTTCTCTTGTAGCATTTCTTCATGAGGTCTTCTATGTAAACATAACGGTCATTAGTGATTATACTCTCAGCATCGTCATCAAGCTTTTCTTCAACGCGTCTGATATCAAACTCAATATGCTCGCGTGTATTATCATCTAACTGAAGCTTTTCAAGAACTCTTTTATCTCTTTCAAAAATCTTTACTGCATACCATCTCTGCTGATCTTCAGGCATATTGTGTACTGTTACCTCTTCAATATGACCGAGTGCGTGCTCAACTGCACCGCTGAAAAGCACCGGAGGTACTGCCTTGCCCTCTCTTGCTTTTTCAATTGCAATAGTAGCTGCAAGCTCAATGCCGTCATTTTTAAGAGCAGAAATTTCCACTATAGGACAGCCAAGCTCCTTACTGAGAAGCTCAATATCAATTTCGTCACCGTTTTTTCTTACAATATCCATCATATTAATGGCTATTACAACGGGCACACCGATTTCAATAAGCTGAGTTGTAAGATAAAGATTTCTTTCAAGATTAGTTCCGTCAACAATATTTAAAATTGCATCTGGGCGCTCAACAATAAGATAGTTTCTTGCAACTACCTCTTCAAGGGTGTAGGGTGAAAGCGAATAAATACCGGGAAGGTCAGTGATGATTATATCGCTGTCCTTTTTAAACTTACCCTCTTTTTTCTCAACGGTAACACCGGGCCAGTTGCCCACATACTGATTGGAGCCTGTAAGTGCATTGAAAAGTGTGGTTTTACCGCTGTTGGGATTTCCTGCAAGTGCTATTTTTAAGCTCATTTTTTACCTCCGAAAACTGTTTTAAATGCACAATGCAAAGTGCAAAATGCAAAATGTCGGGTCGCTTCGCTCCGATTATATCCGTTTAAGGTCTGAATAAATATTTTAACATATATGCCGCCTTGGTAAAGCTCAAAATGCTCAAGGTATAATAACAAAAAAAACAATTACAGAACTATTTTTCTGCTTCGTCAGTTATTTTGCATTTTGCACTTTGCATTTTGCATTCATTCTACCTCAATCATCTGTGCATCAGCTTTTCTGAGAGAAAGCTCATAACCGCGCACCTTTATTTCAATGGGGTCGCCTAAAGGAGCAGCCTTACGCACAAAAATTGTAACATTTTTTGTTATACCCATATCCATAATTCTTCTTTTAACGGGTCCTTCACCGTGAAGCTTGACTACCTTTACGGTTTCGCCGATTTTTACATCTTTTAGAGTTTTCATAAGAAAACCTCCTTCAAGTTTTTGCTATACGATTAGTCTTGACTAACTGTCAGGTCTCTAAAAAAAGTTAGCCTTAACTAACTCCATACAATATAATAATCATTTTACGGAAAAAGTCAAGGGGTTTTCTGAAGTTTTTTTAATTTTTTCGTCAAAACGCACAAATATCGCCCTTAATTTTCTATCCTCAAAAACTGAAAAGTGTGATATAATTAGTCTGTTAAGTATAGAAAGATTTTTCTGTATAGAAAGGAGAAAGAAAAAAATGAATACTTACACCAATAAAGAAAGGAATATGTATCTGTTAGGTCTTATGGGCCAGAATGTTATTTACAACATCATCGCAACAGGTATGACCTTCTATTTCCAGAGCGTTATCTTTATTCCCGCAGCAGCAATCAGCGTAATTATGGGTGTTGCAAGAATTTGGGACGCAATCAACGACCCTATGATGGGTACAATCGTAGACAAAACAAGAAGCAAGTGGGGTAAATGCCGTCCCTATCTCTTCTTTGTTCCCGCAATCGTAATGGTTACCACCTTCCTGACCTTCGTTAACGGTCAGTATTCAGGTGACAACTCAGCCACAAAAAATGCTCTCATTATCGGTTGGGCAGCAGTTTCTTATATCCTCTGGGGTATGACCTACACTGCAGGTGATATTCCCATCTGGGGCATCACTGCACTTATGACAGAAAAAGCTTCCGACAGAGAAAAGCTTATGGGTCTTGCAAGAATCGTTGCCGGTGTAGGCGGCGGTGTTGCTCTTGTTGCAGTTCTTCCTGCTTCACAGGCTGTAGGTAATATGTTCACAGCAAACGGCATGAGCAACAAGGACGGTCAGCAGTGGGGCTTTATCGTAGTATGCGGTATTCTTACACTTATCGGTTCACTTCTTTTCCAGTGCGCAGCTTATGCAAAGGAAAGAGTTCAGCAGCCTTCAGACGAACATAAGGGCTTTATCCAGAATGTTAAGATTATGTGGGGCTGTAAGCCCTTCAGAAGAATTCTCATCTCAGGCGTTATCCGCGCTCCGATGAACATTCTTTCAATCGTTGCTATGACTCTTCTTTCATACTACTTCGGTGATAACGGCGGTGACGGTCAGAGCTACATTATCTATATGGTAATCCTCGGCGGTTCACTCTTTGGTGCTCAGTTTGTGGCAAACATCGTTGTACCGAAGCTTTGCGAAAAATTTGAAAAGAAGACAATTTTCAACTGGTGCTGTCTTATCAGTGCTATCCCCTTCGCACTCTTCTTTGTTATTTATCTTATCGACGGCACAAACCTCTTTGCTTGGCACTGGGTTGCTGTAATGGCAGTTCTCTTTGCAGTTTCAGGTGCAGGTATGGGTATCACAATGGTGCTTCAGTCAATTATGATTGCTGACTGCGTTGACTATGACGAGCTCAGAACAGGCTACCGTCCTGACGGTGTATTCTTCTCAGGTCAGTCATTTATCGTTAAGCTCGGTGCAGGTATCTCATCATTCATTCAGGGTATTGTATTTGCAGCAGTAGGCTTCAGCGGTGACAATGTTCAGATCTGTAACGATATGCTTGCAGCATCACCCGCTTCTGACTTTATGTTTGCAACTGCTCCCGAATTTGAGCCTTACCGTTTCGGTATGTTCTTCCTTGTATCGGTTCCCGCAGCAATTACCTGCGCACTTTCAGTTATCCCGATGCTCAAGTACGAAATTTCAAACAAATCTCAGAAAGAAACTCTTGATGCCCTCAACGCAAAGAGAAACGCTGAATAAAAAAACTCATATGGGGGCATAATGCCCCCATGTTTTATTAAATCGGAAAGGAGTAATTTTGTTATGAAAAGAATTCTTGTTGCCGGTGCAGGTCACGGCGGTCTTACTGCAGCGTATAACCTTGCTAAGGCAGGCTATGACGTAACAGTACTCGAATATAAAAAGCGTGAAAATCTTGGCTACGACTGGCATGATGCTCTTGAAATGTCAGCCTTTACCGAATCAGGTATACCTTGTCCTCCGGACACGATGTACACACCGGGCATCCCTCAGGTATTCACAAACCCTTCTGCAACAGTCAAAATTCCTCTGCCCTTCATTGAAGGCGACGGCTTCAATATGGACAGAAAGGTGCTTATCAATTATCTTATTGATTGCTGTCTTAGTGCAGGTGTAAAATTTCTTTTTGAAACAAGGGTGCTTGCGCCTCTTTATGTAAAAAACAAGATAATCGGTCTTCGTTATTTAAAAGACGGAAAACCCGTTTCTGCTTTTGCAGACCTTATAATTGACGCAGCAGGAATGTCCTCACCCTTGCGCACAAAATTACCCGAAGCCTGCGGAATCGAAAATCAGCTGAAGGAATCTGATGTTTTCTACGCATACCGTGTATATTATAAAAATACAACAGGCGAAAAAATTGACCCGCCATACAGCATTCACCTTTTCCATCTCAACCGTCCCGGTATCGACTGGTTTATTACCGAAGAGGACAGATGCGATATTCTTGTGGGCAAATTTGGTTCTGCCGGAAAGCTTACTGAAGAAGAAATTGCAGAAAGTATTGATGATTTCAGAAGGCTTTATCCCTTCCTTGGTGAAGACATTATCAGAGGCGGACAGAAGGGCGTTATTCCTCTCAGAAGAATGCTTCCCGTTATAATCTGCAACGGCTACGCCTGTGTTGGCGACAGTGCAGGTATGACAATACCTCTTAACGGCTGCGGAATCACCCTCAGCATGAAGGCAGGCAAGCTTCTTGCCGACGCAGTTTTTGACGCAAAAGACGGTGAAATAACCTGCGAGAATCTTTGGAAATACGAATACAACTACTTCCAGAATCACGGCAAGGGTCTTTTGCTGATTGCAATTTTCAAAAAATTCTTCGGCTTTGTTTCAGGCAAAAATGTAGACTTATTCCTGGAAAAGAAGATGCTTACTGCAAAGCAGCTTGCTTTCAAAAACGGCTCTCCTATTGACGGCGAATACATTGCTAACCTTCTTAAAAACTTCTGGAGAGTGTGGTATCTTCTCTTCCCGCTTATTGATGTTTTCAAAAGCATTCCGTTAATGTCTGCCGTTTGCAGCAGAATGCCTGAAGAATACAATGAAAAAAAGGTAAGAAAATGGGCTAAGAGATATAGCAGA
>JAFOXT010000432.1 GCA_017425745.1 Clostridia bacterium
GCTTACAGACAGCTCAGATTATGATGAAACACAGCTCGCAGACACTCTTACCTACGAGTGCAGAGTGAATGCCATGAACCATTTTGATGTTGCTTCCTGGACTTATTCGCCTATGCTCAGCTACACAGGTGCCTATGCTTGCCCCATAACCTTCAGTATGGATTATGACAAGGCGATGGTTTCCTGTACTGACGGCACAATGGTTAAGGAAAAGAACCTCGAGCGCAATGAAGAAGCCACCGAAATGACCTATGAAAATGGTGATACACCTATATGGACACCTATCAGATGGGACGGCAGTGAAAACAGTGAAGAAGCAAAGAGCGCTGAAATTTCTTTCCGACTTTATAAAAACGGCAGAACAATCTACAAGGGTAAAATAACTGCCAAGGCTCAGGAAAAATTCGCAAGTCCTCTCGGACAAATGTATATTTTTGAAATCAGCGAGGGCGGTAATAAGTTTCTTATCTCCGAAGGCCCCACAGTACGTTTAGGTGTATGGACAAATGAAATCAGATTTTTCAAAGAGCGTGTAGCTGAAAGCAACCCTGAGCGTGTGATAATTGCTAATCATTATCTCAGTCCCACGGAAATTGAAAAGCTGAAGGAAATTATGGATACTGCAAACTGGCTGAATGCAGAATATATCGGCAGAAAAGAGCTCTGGCTTGACGGCAAGTTTTTGCTTGAAGATGACCCTGTATTCTTCAGTGATGAAAGCAACGTGCTTTACGCACCGCCATATTATGCTGAAATTGAAAGCGAGGATATGGACTTCATTATGAGCCTTCAGGGAAGAAGAGAATATACGTGCGATATGGGCGGGCTTTATTCAAAGCTTACACTCACTTTAGCACCAAAATTTTTCGAATTCTCAAGCCATCCTCTTTCATCGGCAATTTATTATGGTTACTACGAAGAAACAGAGGACAGTATTATATTGAAAGACGATGAAACCGAAGCTGTTTTCACTTTCATAAAGTCAGAGGGCAAGCTTATCTTTGATGAGAAAAATTCGTCACCTATGCCTGAATACAACGGTGTTGCAAACTTGGAAGACGGCACAGTATTTATGCAGTAACAAACAAGGTCAGGGAAACCTGACCTTGAATTTTTTTGCCTTTTAGTATAAGATATAATACGATAAATTTAAAGGCGGTACAATATGAAAAGGTTCAAGGCAGTTTTCTGCAGTATAAATTCAAAATACATACATTCCTCACTTGCGGTGTGGTATCTTTTTGCGTCGGCAAAAAAGCTCTGCAGTGACAATATTGAGGTTTCTGTTGTTGAGGGTACAATCAACGAGAAAAAAGATGCAATTGTTGAGCGTCTTCTTACAGAAAAACCTGACCTTATCGCTTTTTCGTCATATATTTGGAACATTAAAACCGTACTGTCTGTCTCGGAAAAAATCAAAAAAGAAAATCCGCAGATTAAAATTCTTCTTGGCGGTCCGGAGGTAAGCTTTAATCAGAGAGAGGTTCTTACAGAAAATCCGTTTGTTGACTTCATCTCCTCCGGTGAGGGCGAAAAAAGTGTGCCTCTTCTGATTAATGCAATTTCCGCTGATACTGACACCAATATAAAAGGAATCACCTATAGAAAAGGGGAGAATATCACAGTAAACGAGTGCGAAGTGCTTTCTGCGGATGATATACCGTCACCTTATTGTGAGGAGTATTTTGCCTCACTTAAAAACAGAATCGCTTATATTGAAAGCAGCCGCGGCTGTCCGTTTAACTGTGCCTTCTGCCTTTCAGGCAAAGAGGGAAGAGTGCGCTTTTTTGACCTTTCAAAGGTGAAGGAAAATATGCTCGCTCTTGTGAGCCACGGAGCAAAAACGGTTAAATTTGTTGACCGCACCTTCAACTGTAACAAAGATCACGCAAAAGAAATTCTACTTTTCATTAAAGAAAACTATGGAAAAAGCATACCCTCTGACGTGTGCTTTCACTTTGAAATTGCTGCCGACATTATGAGCGAAGAGCTTTTTGAAATTATTGCTGAAATGCCCGTTGGCAGTGTGCAGTTTGAAGTGGGAATTCAATCCTTCAACGAAAACACACTAAGAAAAATCAACCGCAGAACAAATCTTCATAAAGTCAGGAAAAATGTAAAGCGACTGCTTTCCTTCGGCAACTGCCATATCCATATTGACCTTATTGCAGGTCTGCCGGAGGAAGATTTTGAAAGCTTCAGAAGCTCATTCAATACGGCTTACAGCCTTAAAGCAAATATGCTGCAGCTGGGCTTTCTTAAAATTCTCCACGGTTCACCAATGAGCGAAAACAAAGAGCTTTACCCTTGCGAATATACAAAAGAGCCTCCCTATGAGGTTGTTTCAACCCCGTGGATAAACGAAGCTGAGCTTGCAGTTTTGCATAAATGCGAAAACGAGCTTGAACGCCTTTACAACAGCGGCAGATTCAGACGCACACTTGATTACGTGCTTGCGGTATACAACAAGACACCCTTTGATTTGTTTGTTAAAATGGGCGACTTCCTTGAAGCTAAATGCGAAAAAGGGAGTATACCTCTTGATAAGTATACAAACCTTGCTTTTGAATTTTTCTCGTCGCTTGACGGTGTCGATAAGGCAGTGCTGAGAGACAGAATGATTCTTGACAGAATTACTACTAATAATTCCGATGTGATTCCCGAAAGCCTTAAGTTGAAAGATGAAATGCTTGGTAAAGTTAAAA
>JAFOXT010000433.1 GCA_017425745.1 Clostridia bacterium
ACACTTGTATGTTTCGCTGCCGTTGTTTTCGCAGTCAGCAGCTTTTGTTTCTATAGGTGTTGCACCCCAGATATGACCCTTAGCTGAAAGTTCAACTGTTTTTTCAACTGAGGGATCGTTACAGTTCGCACATTCGGTTACAACTGAACCCTTTTCACCGCATTTTGCGTCGGTTACTGTTGTGCTGAGAACGTGACCCTTTGCAGGGATTGTTTCTGTCTTTGTTGCAGCGCAACCGTCTGTTGTACAAGTGTAGGTCATTATGCCTGTAACTGTACATGCGGGAGCTGTTGTAACTTCACCTTCGCCGCTGAAGTCGTGTTTACTTGTTGCAGGGATTGATGTGCTCAGAATTTCAGCTTTACAGCTTTCAACTGAGCAGACAACCTTTGTGCTACCAGCTGTGATACAAGTAGGAGCAGTGTAAACGATTTCCTGTGTATGACCTGTTGCAGGAATTTCAGCTTTATAGTTTGCTGAACAATTTTCATGTTCATTACAAACAAAAGTTTTCTCACCTTTTTCTGTACAGCTGGGATTCTTTGTGATTGTTTCAGTGAAGCTGTGTGCACCGATAGGAGCAAGTACATCATACTTTACATCACCGCAAGCACAAGTGCCCATCTGCACACCGGATTTATCAGCTGTTGCAGGAGTGATAACTGTCCAGTTTGTATAAGTGTGACCCTTTGCTTCTTTTGTAATTACGGTATACTTATCGCCGCAAGCACATGTATATTCTGTCTTTTCAACGTCAGTACAGCTTTGTTCCTGAACTACTGTACCTGCATCATAGGTGTGACCTGTTGCAGGGATTGTTTCTGTGTATTTGTGGCTGTTGTCGTTCTGACAAGTGAAGGTTTTTACGCCTTCTTCAGTGCAAGTTGCGTCTTTTGTAACTGCAGCTTTGTAATTATGGCCTGTTGCCTGAGCACCGTTAACTACATTATAAGTGAAACTACAAGCTGAACACTTATACGGTGTATAGCCTGCTGTTGTGCAAGTGGGAGCTACTGCCTCCTGAGCTACAAAATTGTGAGCCTTAACGGGGATTTCTTCTGTGTTGAACACTTCGTTACAAGCTGAGCAGTATGCTTCAACTGCACCCATCTGAGTGCAAGATTCACTTGTAATTCTCTGAGCAATTGTGTGCTCTGCAAGAGGAAGCTCAACTGTGATTTCGATACCACAAGTATGTCCTTTAGTTTTACACTTATAGGTTGCTGAACCCGGAGTTGTACATGTTGCATCTGTTTTTGAATCGGGTGTTGTTGTATTGAATGTATGTCCGCCTGCAGGAATTACAACAATTTCAACGTCATTGCAGTTTACACACTTGCGTGTCCACTTACCGTCTTCGTTGTTTGTTGCTTCTTTTTCAACAGTCCATGTTTCAGGGTAAGCGTGGCCGAGCTTGGGAAGAATTTCTCTCTTTGTTGCTTTATCACAAACTGAACACTTGTAATCGATATAGCCGTCGTTTTCGCAATCGGCAGCTTTTTCGTCTATCTTTGTCCAGGTGTGAGTTGTAACTACTGAACCGCTTACATATTCTTTATATGTATAGTTACAGTTATCGCACTTGTATGTTTTGTAAGCTGAACTTGTGCAAGTTGCAGCAGTCTCTGTAATTGCACCTGCTTTTTCATACTTGTGACCGAGAGGAGCGATAACATCTGTATCTGTATAATCGCAGTTTTCTCTCTGGCAAGTTTTTACTATGCTTCCTGCTGTTGTACAGGTTGCATCTGTTGTTTCAGTTTTGATATCGTGACCCTTAATATCATCGAAAACTTCACTTGCAATTACATTGTTACACTTTGAACAAGTCTTTGTTCTGTAGCCCTTGTCTGTGCAAGTATCTTCAATAACTACATTCCATTCAAGTGAATCAAGTGCATCGTGATCAAGCGCATCGATTGAACCTAAATTAATATGACCACAGCTACAAGTCTGCTTCTGCACACCAGGAACACCACAATGTGCTTCTGAAACTGTTTCCCATGCACCGTAATTGTGAGGAGCAACATCTTTCGTATAATTATCTCTGTATGAGTGACCGCAGTTTTCTCTCTGGCAAACATATTCGTCATAGCCCTTTGTTGTACAAGTGGGAGCTACTGTTGTCTTTTTATAATCGTGTCCGAGAGCATCAATAACAAGATGTTCGCAGAATCTGCAGTCCTTTTCAGCACAGACTCTTGTGCTGATACCGATGTTTGTACAAGTGGGATTAACTGCTACTGCAAAGTCTTCCCATGAGTGACCCTTAGGTTCGATAGCAGTAATATCCTTCTGTGCATCACAAAGTGTACAGTGGATTGACTTTGAACCGGGAAGTACACAAGTGGGTGCAACGTCAACTCTGAAATCGTCTTCCCATACGTGGTCGCCAAGCTGGTCGCCGCCGTCATATTTTACATAACCGCAGACTTTACAGGTATATTTCTGTGTACCTGCCTGAACACAGGTTGATGTAACTGTTTCAATTTTCCAATCGTGTGCTTCTGCAGTATAAACAGGAGCAATTACAAGGTCGTCAAGAACTGAATTATATTCGTTTGAATCCCAACCTGAGTATGTATAATGATTTTCTGCATCGTGGTATGACTTCTGATCTTCAGGGAAAGCAGGAGCTGCTACAGATGATTTGTATACGGCTTCCTTTTCATATTTAAGAATAGCACCGTTTTTATCAAGGAAGATAACAGCAAATTTGTTGGGTTCAAGATTAAGTGCATCATTAATTGCCTTAGCATAACCGTCAACGGTCGATTGCTGTGTTCTACCAAGTCCTGTTACAACTGCAGTTATTGCCTGATCAAGAGCAACACGTGAAGCAATAGTATACATAAGCTCGTATTCTGTTCCACACTGTGTCTTTATTGCGTTTGCTGCTGCAATTGCTTCGTTGACTGCGGTGTAGTCAGCAAGGATTTTATCGCTTTGGCTATAACCGGCTACATAAGTTGTATCACCTGATATGCCGGTTACTGAAGGATTCCAGCCAGTAAAAGTATAATCATAATCTCCTTCACTGTAATCGGAGGCTGTTGGAGCAGTTGGAGTTACACCATACTGAGCTGTAGTTGTATATTCATTCTGAAGCACACCGTTTGCATCTCGATGATTCTTAAAAATCGCTGTATACGTAGCGTCATTTATAGTGAAATCCTTAGAGCTTGTTTTGCTTGTATTTCCTGTACTGTTAGGAGTACTCCATGTTGCTGTAACAGTACCGGTCTGAGAATTAGTAGTGTTCAGAATATTTGCAGAACTGTTAACGCTGATGGTTGTTGAGCCACTGCTTGTTGTGGGGCTCACAGTAATACCTGTTGATTTTATATTACCGCTGACTTTCCAGGTTGGATCAAACATCTGAACACCGTACTGGTCTTTGGCAGTAACAGAAACCGTCTGGGTTGCAGCAGCATCACTAGCAGTCTTAGGACAAGTCATTGCACTAAGATTTTCCGGAGACCAAGTAAATGTGTTAGCATAAGGATAAACCCAATTCTTTTTTGTATCATTAACGTAACCATTGCTACTATCATTACCCGTACTTGTTGTAGGAGAGATTGTAATCTCCTTATGTTGATTAGTAGAATTCAATTGACCTGTACCTTCCCAAAGAGTATACAATGTACTCGTGGAAGATGCAGCAATTTCAATTTTCTTGACAGTCATAACTGTGCTACCACCGACCAAAGCGACTCTATTATCATTCAATGAAGCAAAAAATTCCGTAGGGAATCCACTAATAGTTTTTGCAGTAGTTTTATTACCAGTACTTTCAAGATCTGATTTCAAATCAACGTCCAAGTGATCTTCAGAACCGGTTCCGTTATTTGACTTAAACGTAATTCTGAAACCTACAGTATCATTAGTTTCAGTTTTACCATTGAAATTAGCGTCAAGATTACCGCTAGTACCCACACTCCATGAAATTTTGATGTAATAACTGCCCGCAGCCGCTTCCGCCTTCTGCGGTGCAACCCATACCCAGGCAGTAAGCACCATCAGTACCGCAAGAAATATGGACAGGGTTTTCTTTCCTATCATTTTTGCTTTTTTCATTACGAAAATCCTCCTTTCGTTTGCTGTGCTTCCTCCAAAAGGCACAACATCCGAATATAATTATACAGATATATTATAACATTACACCTGTCGCTTTTTCAATTGTCATATTGGCCATATTTTTGTTCATAATTTAGTAATATTGACGTAAAGCCCATTTTGGCAGACTGTTTAAAAATTCTTCCCGACCTTCAGAATGACCTCTTGTATATAAAAACTTCTTGCATAAACCTCGCTTAAATGCTATAATATTTTCACTATGAAATACTCAAAAATTATCAAAGGCTCTTTTCTGAGCCGACCTAACCGATTTATTGCAAAGGTTCTCATTGACGGCAACGAAGAAACCGTTCACGTCAAAAACACCGGCAGATGCAGAGAGCTTCTTATCCCGGGTGTGACGGTCTATCTTTACGTTTCCGACAATCCCAGCAGAAAAACTAAATATGACCTTATCGCTGTGGAGAAAATCCGCGATGGCAAGACGCCACTGCTTGTAAATATGGACTCACAGGTGCCCAACACCGTTGCTCACGAGTGGCTCAGAGAGAGTGGACTTTTTTCTGAAAATGCCCTCATCCGCAGAGAGGTCACCTACGGAAAATCACGCTTCGACTTCTATATTGAAGACGGTGAGCGTAAGGCTTTTCTTGAGGTTAAAGGTGTAACACTCGAAAACGACGGAGTTGCATCTTTTCCCGATGCGCCTACCGAACGCGGAGTAAAGCATATAAACGAACTGACGGAGTGTGTCAAAAACGGTTACGAAGGGTATATTCTGTTTGTGATTCAGATGAAGGAAATCTTATTTATGACCCCCAACGATGTTACACATAAGGCCTTCGGTGATGCGCTGAGAAACGCTGAAAAATCAGGCGTGAAAATTCTTGCAGTGGATTGTGTTATAACACCTGACTCAATTATCTGCGACAAAAATGTTGAAGTAAAACTATAATTCAAAGGAGATAAAACTATGGTACATTATATTGAAAATGAACACCTTAAGGTGGGCGTAAAAGAATTCGGCTGTGAGCTTACAAGCGTTGTTTCAAAAGAAACGGGCTTTGAATATCTCTGGCAGGGCGACGAAAAGGTGTGGAGCGGTCAGTCACCTATCCTCTTCCCTATCGTCGGCAGACTTATTGACGACACTTACTACCTTGACGGCACAGCTTATGAAATGCCCAAGCACGGCTTTGCAAGAAAGCTTCAGTGGAATTTTGTTGAAAGCAACGGCACTTCAATAAAGTTTGTTCTCAGCGACAACGAGGAGACCTTCAAGCTTTATCCCTACCGCTTTGACCTTGTGGTAACCTTTACTGTTGACGGAAAGGCTCTTAAGGTTTCTCACGATATCATCAATAAAAATGAGGGTACAATGCTCTTTTCATTAGGCGCTCACCCTGCTTTCAACTGCAGAATCGGTGACAAGCTTACCTTCAGCGAGAAAGAAACTCTCAGCACAGTTAAAATTGACCTTACAAATTCTCTTCGTCTTCCCGATACAGTACCCGTTCTCAATAACGAAACAGATATCGTTATCACCGAAGATGTCTTCAATGAAGATGCTCTTATTTTCA
>JAFOXT010000434.1 GCA_017425745.1 Clostridia bacterium
CTCTGCGGAAAAAGAATGACAGATTTAAGCGGTTCATCACAGATTTTTCACTGTGGTGTAATATCCTACAGTAACGAAATCAAGGAAAATGTGCTCTCGGTAAAGAAAGAGCATATAGAAAAATACGGAGCAGTAAGCAGTATAGTTGCCGCCGAAATGGCTGAGGGAGTAAGAAAGCTTTCAGCTTCATCAATCGGTGTGGGTATAACCGGCGAAGCAGGGCCCACAAGCGGTGGCGGAAAGCCCGTAGGTCTCATTTATGTTGCCGTAACAGACGGCGAAAAGCTTCTTCTTACGGAAATCCGCGGAAGAACAGGCGGAGACCACTGCAGAGAATATAACAGAATACTCGCTGCATCAACAGCCTTTAATTCAGCAAGAGTATTTATAGAAGACTCTGAAAAAAGGTCAGAGAGTCTTAAGGAGTTTTTGAACTCATATTAAGTGATTTTTATCACAAAGAGGAATGACACAGCTATGAAAATTATTTACGACAGCGAAAATAATTTTGAGAACTCAGAAAATGAATCCTACGGTTCAATTGAGTCCGAGGATGTTGAAATATCAATAAATAACGAGGGAAAGCCTGTGGCACCCAAAAGGCCTAAGCCACACCTTTCAACTCCCTCTGAGGCAAGAGGCGAAGCACCTGAAGTGAATAACGCACCTCAGGGTCAGCCCGTGCAGCAGCCCGTTTACGGTGCGCCCGTTACACTGACACCCGAGCAGTGGAACATGATGATGATGCAGTTTGCCATGATGCAGCAGCAGAATATGATGCAGCAGCAGAATCAGGCAATGCCCACAGAAAACCCTTACGGTCAGATGCCTTACCCTCAGATGCCCTTTACACCTTATCAGCAGCCGGCACAGCCCACCGTTGACGCTAACGGTCAGAATCCGGGTACACGCGTGCTTTATCAGAGCGCTGATTTTGAAATGAACGAAAAAACACCTTCAGAGAAATTTACTCCTCCCGAGCCTTCCTTCAGACAGGAAATGGCTATGGAAATTGAAGAGGAAAGCGTTTCTCTTGATGATGAGGTAAAAAAATCATCACTCTTCAGCATTGACGAAAACGAAATGACAATGTTTGAGTTTGATGCAATGGCAAAGAAAATGAAGGTGCCTCAGTATAAAAAAGCTAAGGCAGATGATACAGACGCTGAGGAAGAACCCATTTTTGAAGAAGAGCAGGATGAAGAAGCAGAAGAAGGCAAAAAGATCAGCAAAGCTGAAATTATAAGAAGAGTTGTTCTTGCCGTATCCTTTGTTGCTATTATTATTTCTTCGGGTATGCTTGTTAACGAATGGCGTCTTTCAAAGCAGAATGACAACATAATGGAAGAGGTTTCAGAGCTTATTATTGATGATAAGGAAAAGAATCCCGCCAAGCCTGATGAAGACAAGGAGCTTACTCCCGAGCAGCAGTGGAAGAAAATCAAAAAGGAATATCCCAATGTAGTGTTCCCTGAGGGTATGCAGGTAAAATATGCAAAGCTTTATGCAACCAACCCTGAATTTGTGGGCTATCTCAGTGCCGACGGTGTAAACCTCAACCTGCCCGTTGTTCAGGCAAATGACGACAAGAAGTATCTTGAAAAGAACTTCTATCTGCAGAGAACCAAGTACGGCTGTCCCTTTGTGACACACCTTAACAATATTGAACCCCTTGACCAGAATACCGTAATTTTCGGCCATCATATGAATAACGGCACAATTTTCGGTACTCTCGATGCTTATAAATCTATTGAGGGCTTCAGAAAAGCACCCGTAATCACTTTCAACACCCTTTATAAGGATTACAAGTGGAAGGTTATTGCGGCAATTGTAACCAACGCCTATACAAAAGACGACAACGGTTATATTTTCAGATACTACTTCACTCAGCTTTCAACTCAGGAAAACTTCTCAGCCTATCTTAACGAGCTTTCACAGAGAAGCCTTTACGACACAGGCGTTGATGTTCTTCCTACAGATAAGCTGCTTACGCTTTCAACCTGCTCACACGAATTTACCGATGCACGTTTTGTTGTAATTGCAAGACTTGTTAGACCCGGTGAAAGTGCAGACGTTGATGTAAGCAGAGCAACAGTGAATTCAAATCCAAGATATCCACAGGCGTGGTACAATAAAAAAGGCAAAACCAATCCTTATAAAAATGCATTTCAGTGGGAGGTAAGCTGATCCGCTGAAACAGGAGGAAGAAAATGATAAAATTACTTACACTAAAAAATGTTTCCCCTTATGCAGAAGACGCCCTTTTCAAAATCTGTCTTAACCTTGATAAGCTCGGCATTACCGAGGATACGGGTTATGAAAATTATGATGAGCTTCTTGAAGGTGCAAAAAAAGCTCTCGCTGAGGGCGTACATGTAATAGTTGCAGCTGAAACTGCAAATTACAATCAGCTCAAGGATACCTTTATAAGTGAGCTTTCAATCAGTTCAGAAACAAGTGAAGAGCTTCTGAAGTTCAGCACAGAAAAGGCAGGCGACAAGCTTACGGGCACAGAGCTTAATGCAAACGCTCTTTTACCTGAGGACGGCGTGTGCTTCCGCACCAACGACGGACTTTATTGCGGCTTTACCTGTGCGGCGCTTTCAGGCACACTTACCTTTATGCCTCTCGACTTTATGCGCATAGACACTGTTCTTACTGCTTTTTGCAGTTATATGGAAACAGGCAAGGTTGCAAAGGCAGAAAAGGAAAGCAGCGATTCTGAATTTGATTTTACAAAAAGCGTAGCTAAGCTTGTTAATACTCTTGCAGAGGAAGAGCGCAGAATTGCACTTGTAACCGGTGAAGCTACAATGTGGATTTATAAGCTTTACAGCGAAATTCCGTCACTTACCGATGTTGCTTCCTTTGTTGAAATCCTTGATGAAAGCACCGAAAACGAAGACGAAGAAGCAACCTCACAGAGCGAATCAGTTAAGCTTGTGAGCAAGGCAAGAGATGCAATGCTTAACTCCGGTGCAGACTTAGGTGCTGCCATTTCAGAGATTTATTCTGTTGAAGGCGACAACGGCGAAACACTTTACTTTACTTATGTTGCCGTTGTTGATAAGGGCATTGCAAAGGCTAAAAAGCTCAGCACAACAAATCCTGACGACCTTCAGCTTCTTCTGCCTCATGCAGTTTCACTTTTATGCGATACTGTATCTCAGAGAGTAACACTTCTTGCAAACTCTTCAGAAGAAGAAAGCAGTGACGACAGTGAAGATGAAAAGCCTGCAGAAAAGCCGAAGATGCCTAAAAATATGGTAATTTTTGCAGCCGTTGTTCTTGCAA
>JAFOXT010000435.1 GCA_017425745.1 Clostridia bacterium
CTGCCAGCAATGAACGGAAATACAGGTATTTTTAAGCTTTTCAAGTGCCTTTTCTGTATCAATGCCGTATTCTGCATAAATATCTTTAGCTTCACTGTATCGTGACATCAGTCTGCCTCCTTAACATCAAAGGTTTGTTTTATTATTTCTCTTGCTTCGGCAAGAGTTATTTTTTTATCGCTCATAATCTGTGAAATGATATTGCCCGTTGCCGTAGCCTCCATAAGTCCCGTAAAGACCTTTTTGCCTGTGTACTCTGCCGTAAGCTTATTGAGGTATCTATCCTTACTTCCGCCGCCGACAATGTGTATTGCCTTTATCTCTTTGCCGCTGATATCTTCAATTTCTTCGGTTGCTTTTTTATAGGACGCTGCAAGTGAATGGTAAACACTTGAAAGCACATCACCGAGAGGTAAATCAGGCTTGCCGAGATAGTTTCTTACCGCTTCAATCATATTTTCGGGAGCAAGAAAGGAATTATCATTGGGGTCAATTTTTTCTGTGAAAGAGCTTTCTTTTGCAAGCTCCATCATTTCATCATAGCTAAGCTCTTTGTTTATATTTCTGCGGATATTCTGAAACAACCACATACCCATAATGTTTTTAAGAAAACGGAAGTGGTATTCAATTCCGCCCTCATTTGCAAAGTTAGCCCTCTGCGCTTTTTCGCTGAGCACAGGGTAAGTGTTTTCCGTGCCGATAAGACTCCATGTGCCCGATGAAATATATACGCTTTCATCATCAATAGGACAGGCCGCAACAGCCGACGCTGTATCGTGTGACGGACAGAGTATAACCTTACTGTCAAAGCCCACTTCGTCTTTAACCTGCTTTGTCAAGCCTCCCACAACCGTACCCGGAAGTGAAAGAGGACAAAAAATTTCATACGGTATTCCCAGAGCATCAAGAATATATTTATCCCACTGTTTGCTTGCTGCATTGACAAGGTTGCTTGTAGTGGCTTCGGTATACTCGTTGCGTATTTCTCCGGTAAGCCTGAAGGAAAGATATTCGGGCATCATAAGAAAATGCTTTGCATTATTAAGCTTTCCGCTTTTTTTATCGCAGTAAAGCTGATAAATCGTGTTAAAGATCTGCTTTTGTATCCCTGTTCGTGAATAAAGCTCTGCCTGAGAAATTATTTCATTTACCTCTTTTACCGCTTCTGCTGTTCTTGAATCGCGGTAAGATACTGCAGGAAGAATTTCCTTTTTGTTTTCGTCAAGAAGCACATAATCAACACCCCAGGTGTCAATGGCAATTGTTTTCGGCAGCTTACCGATTTTCTTGCACTGTGCAATACCTGCCTTAACCTCTCTGAAAAGGCTGTCAACATCCCAGACGAGAGTGCCGTTTTCATTTTTTATGTTGTTTTCAAAGCGGTAGATTTCCTCAAGATGCAACTTCCCATCTTCAACATATCCCAGAATGTGTCTACCCGAGGACGCACCGATATCTATAGCCAAATAATATGTGTTCATTTATCTGCCCACCTTAACACTTAAATTAATTCATTATAATAATACCACTATACACCTACATTTTAAAGGTCCTTATTTGCTTAAAAAAGTGTCCTTATTTGTATTGATTTTCGTGCAGTAAAAATGTATAATTTCACAGAGGTGATTCTATGATAAACCGTGAAATTCTGAAAGAGCTTATTCCCATAACAGACGAGGAGCAGGCAATACTTGACGGCAGAAATACAGTGGACAGCAGTATTTATACAGAAAATGACGATAATATTATTTCTGCCCGAAAGCTCCTTAAAGACGGAAAGCTAATTACAATCAGAACACACACAAGATTCATTCACTTTCCTGAGCACACTCACGATTTTGTTGAGCTTGTTTATATGTGCACGGGCAAAACTACCCACATCATAAACGGCAAAACCATTGACCTTTCAGAAGGCGAGCTTCTTTTTCTCGGTCAGAACGCAAAGCAGGAAATTCTGCCTGCATCAGGCAACGATGTAGCTGTAAACTTTATCATTCTTCCTCAGTTTTTTGACAAAACACTTGAAATGCTGGGAGCCGAAGAAACGCCTTTAAAAAAGTTCCTTATTGAATCGCTATTCAAAGAAGAAAATCCCGGTTATCTGCACTTTAAGGTTTCCGATGTTCTTCCCGTACAGAATCTTATTGAAAATCTTTTGTGGACACTTACAAGCAATGCTTCCAACAAACGAAACATCAACCAGACGACTATGGGACTTCTTTTTATGCAGCTGCTCAATCATACGGACAAGCTTGCTTATCAGTCAAAGGAAGAGGCCGCCATACTTCAGATTTTCAAATATATTGAGGAAAACTACAAAAACAGCAGCCTTACCGAAGCGGCAAAGCTGCTGCATTATGACTTTTATTGGTTAAGCCACGAAATAAAAAACCAGACAGGCAAAACATATACCGAGCTTTTGCAGGACAAACGTCTTTCTCAGGCAGCATACCTACTCAAAAACACTAAAATAGGCATTGACGAAATTTCAAAGGCTGTGGGCTATGAAAACAAAAGCTATTTCCACAGAATTTTTGCAAAGCAGTTCGGTATGAGTCCGAAGAAGTACAGGGACATTGAATAGCAACCACCCTTATATAACAGCTACCGCCGAGGATTTCTCCTCGGCGGTAAGTTATTTATTCAGTTAAATTAATAATGTGCTGCACCGCATTCACATACGGGATTCATCTTGAACAGTTTCCAGAAGAATTTAACAATATTCCAGATAAAGCCCATAAATCCGCCCTTGTGGCAAAGGTGGTCACAATCGCCGTCAGCGGGAGCATCGGGAGTATCAGATTCATCAGGAAGCTTTGAGCCTTCGTCGATTACAGTATCCTTTGCTGCGCAAACAACGCAGGTAGCTGTTTTTGTACCGTCTGCATCCTTTGTTGCATCATTGTTAGGGATATATTCCACAAAGATATGAGGTGAAGCTTCAGATTCACCGCACACAAGACAAGATGCACTGTGATTTCCGTCTTCGCTTGCAGTCCATGTATCCCAGGTGTGACCGGGAGCATAGGTATTAATTTCAGTATACTTGTAGCTACAATCCTTGCACTTGTATGTAGTTTCACCGTCAACTAAGCAAGATGCAGGAGTAACTGTTTCATCGTAATCACACTCATTTATCTCTGTATAACCGCACAGATAGCAGTTTCTTGCATGAGTACCATCGTTATTTGTTCTCCATGAAGTGTAGGCATGAGTATGATATGCAAAGGTTTTGCTTTCAAGAGCCATATTACAGGTTGAACAATACTTTGTCATCTGACCTTCGTGTTCGGGAGTAGCTTCAAAATCAACCTTCCATACACCATTGTCATGACCTGTGCTTGCTATTGTTTCTGAACCGATAAGCTTATTACAATCAAGGCAATAAAGAGCCTTTTCACCGTCACGGATACAAGTAGGTACTACAGTTGTTACTGCGTAAGTGCTGCCGTGACCCTTTGCAGGAATTACTTCGTTTGAAATAATAGCCTTACAGGTAAGACAAGTAGTTGTTTTGCTGCCGTCTGTGGTGCAGGTTGCAGGTGTAACTGACTCAACGGGAATATGGTCAGCCTTGGGAATAACCTCTGTAGCCAAGCGTTTGGAGCAGGTCAGACAGTTTCTGTAGCGTTCACCCTCAACAACGCAGTTGGCGGGAATGTAGGTTATCCAGCCACCGGGACGACAGGTGTGGTTGTTACCTGTATCTGTAACTGAAACCTTCATGATAGTAGTCATTTCAAGGTCATCGTTGGTGATGTAGGTCTTTCTGTCGACAGCCTTTGTATAATACTGCTCGTCGATATCAAATCTAACATAGTATTCACCGAGTTCGTGAGCAATAATTGTCTGTGTGCTGGGGGTCGGCTCAAGTGAAATACCCTTACCCTCTTCATAGGTAACATCATTACCGTCTTTATCACAAACATACCATGTACCCATACGACCAAGGAAGCCGTAATATGGCATATCAAATTCATTAAGACCAATTGTATTTACAGTATTAAGGTCAAGCTTACCGCCGATACCGAGAGTATATGCACCGTTGCCTTCGAATCTGATTCTCTTAAGATCATACATGGGATAAATCTGAGTGATTTCCGTATTGTAGGAGTCGGTTTTGAAGACCATTGTTCCGCCCATAGAGGACATAGGTATGTTGTTTTTTAAATATGAAACAGCAGCATCTAACTCGTTACCTAACTTACTCCAATCAATATAGTTAATCTTTAACGGTAGGTTATTGTCGTTCTGGTCCTCCCACATACCGTAGGTATAACCGTATGAACGCTCAAATGCCTTTGATTTTTCATTCCAACGGTTATAAAGATTTTCTGTTGCAGAGATGCCTCCAACTTTTGAATCAGAACCAAATGTTGTAAAAATGCAACCCTGGTCATAGTTTGTAATGCTCCATGAGCCTGTATCGGCATCCTGGATATACTGTGCGTTCAGACCGAATACAGCAACCTTATAGGTAACATAAACAGGACAGCTATATTCGACGGACTGCTCTACACTGCTCATAGTCTGCTTGATACCAAGCTCTGTGTAAGCAGGAAGTGTAACGCTTGCAGAGCTGGATGTTGAAATAGTTTCGGAAAGTGATGTGCTTTCTGAATAAGAGGTTCCGATAGCCTGAGATGCAGAAAAACCGACTTCAACACCAACATTGAATATTTCCTGGAGCTTCACGCCTGCATTAATCTTAATAGACTCGGAGAATGAGTGATTTTCAGATTCACTGAAGCTGCTGGATACTGAAGTGGTTGTTGATTTTGATGAAGATGCACTGACAGATGCAGGTGCACTTGTGGGGTTCTGAATATAGGTCATGCTTGTAGAACCGTCATTGCTTTCTATATATGAAACACCGGGAGCTTTATTATTAAAGGCATCCTTGATAGAGTCATAATTGTCAGCCGCTGTAATATACTGAAGATTTTCTTCGATAACGGGAGTCAGTTTAAAATCATAGTATGCAACGCCAAAGCTTGAGAATTCTTTTTCCAACCAGGAAGGTTCGTTCAAATTGGTGATAATATTTGCAAGAACAACCTGCTCATTTTTATTCTTGAAAAGCTCAAAACCTTCTTCATCGTCGGTACAGAATTTAAGCACTACCTTTTTGAATTCTTCTGCATCGTTTATTTCACCGCAAACATCAATAATCTGGTCAAGCATAACTTCCTGTACCAGATTCAAAGATGAATAAGCCTGAAGACCTGTACCTCTTACGCAGTCATCGTTAAGATCACCTGTAGCATAAGGATTGGGATCACCTAACTGTGTATACAGGTCTACATCATTTTTGTCATCAGCTAAATCCTGACCGTAATACTCATCGAATGTATCGCCTAATTCCCAGTTCCATCCGTATCCTTTACCGGCAGCCTTGAATACGTTTGCGGCAACCCAACCCCAAAGAGAAGAAGCTGTCTGATAAGTTGGTTCAATGGGTATCCACGATGGTATGTCTATCTTAGTCCGTGGGATATCTGAGGTAAGAACTTTTTTATAGAACTGTCCGACACTAAGATCTTCAACAGCACCACCATCGCCACCGAAGATATCATAATATTCGGTATTACCGACTTTAATTGTCTTAAAGCCTACTCTGTTGCCGTTATCATCATAAACGACTTCTATTTCAGCTTTTGGTTTTGCTGCAAGTGCAACTGAACAGCAAGAGAAAATGGTAAGA
>JAFOXT010000436.1 GCA_017425745.1 Clostridia bacterium
ACAGAGATGAGTTTTCAAGGCTTATTACCGAAAAAATTGAAGCAGACGAGAATATCACTCTTGTGCGTGAAGAGGTAACCGAAATTCCCGAAGGCAACGTAATTATTGCTGCAGGACCTCTTGCAAGTGATTCTTTAAGTGAGGATATTCACTTTCTTTGCGGAAACGGACTTCACTTTTTCGATGCGGCAGCACCTATCGTAACCCTTGAAAGTATTGATATGAACGAAGCCTTTGCCGCTTCACGATATGAAAGAGGCGGCGAGGACGATTATATAAACTGCCCTATGAATAAGGAGCAGTACGAAGCTTTTTACGAAGAGCTTATTAATGCAGAAAGTGCAGACCTTCACTCCTTTGACAAAAAGAAAGAGGTTTATGAAGGCTGTATGCCCATTGAGGTTATGGCGTCGAGAGGTAAGGACACAATGCGTTTCGGTCCTCTTAAGCCTGTTGGTCTTCGTGACCCGAGAACAGGCCACAGACCCTGGGCAGTGCTTCAGCTCAGAAAAGAAAACAGCAAGGGTACAATGTTCAACCTTGTGGGCTTTCAGACCAACCTTAAATTCCCTGAGCAGAAGCGTGTTTTCTCAATGGTGCCTGCACTTAAAAATGCAGATTTTGTGCGCTACGGTGTAATGCACCGAAACACATTTATTGATTCGCCAAGACTCCTTAACTCTGACTTCAGCTTCAGAGAAAGAGAAAATCTTTTCTTTGCCGGACAGATTACAGGTGTTGAGGGCTATATGGAATCAGCTTCATCGGGTATACTTGCCGGACTCAATATGGCACTTAGACTTGAGGGTAAGAAAACTCTCAGCCTTCCCGAAAATACAATGATGGGTGCACTCAGCCACTACATCAGTGATCCTACAGTAACAAACTTCCAGCCTATGGGTGCTAACTTCGGTGTGCTTGAGGCAATTGAACCGAAAATCAGAGATAAAAAAGAGCGCTACGCTGCTTTATCCGAAAGAGCACTCGGACTTCTTGACAATTATCTTAAGGAAAGGGGATTATTATGAATATCAAACAGTTTGAAGAAATAATCGGTTACAGCTTTAATAATGAAAATCTCATAAAAACTGCTCTTACTCATTCCTCTTATGCTAACGAAAGAGGTTTCGGTGAATGTAACGAAAGGCTTGAATTTTTGGGTGACTCCGTTCTCGGTGTTGTAACTGCAGATTACTTCTATCATAATCTCAACCACCTTCCTGAGGGCGAAATGACAAAAAGAAGAGCTGCCTGTGCCTGTGAAAAGTCCCTTTATAAATTTGCAAAGGAAATCAGCTTAGGCGAGTTCATTTTCCTTGGTAAGGGCGAAGAAAATATGGGTGGCAGAGACAGAACTTCAATTCTTGCCGATGCCTTTGAGGCAGTTATTGCAGCAATTTATCTTGACGGCGGAATTGAAAACGCAAGAAAGTTTGTCCTTCGCTTTGTGACCAAGGCAGCTAATGAAAATATCAGCCTTAAGGACCATAAAACCGAGCTTCAGGAGATTATTCAGAAAAATCCTGACGAGCATCTTTCCTATGTTCTTGTGGGCGAAAGCGGACCCGACCACGATAAACGCTTTGAGGTTGAGGTGCTTTTAAACAGCAACGTAATCGGTTGCGGAACAGGCAGAAGCAAAAAGCTTGCTGAGCAGGAGGCTGCAAGACAGGCACTTGAATTATTGGGTATAAAATGAAGCATATAAATGTTGCACTTTTTGTGCCTGATGAGGGCTGTCCCCACAGATGCAGCTTCTGTAATCAGAAAACAATTTCAGGAAAAACAAGGAAGCTGACCCTCAGCGATATCGACAAGGCAGTTGAAATTGCTTCAGAAAAGGGTGACGGAAAGGGCGAAATTGCTTTTTTTGGCGGCAGCTTTACAGCAATTGAAAAAGAGTATATGCTTTCTCTTCTACAAAGAGCAAAGATGTACATAGATAAAGGCCTTTTTGAAGGCATCAGAATTTCCACAAGACCCGACTGCATAGATAAAGAAATTCTTACTGTTCTGAAAAAATACGGTGTAAGCTCAATTGAGCTTGGCTGTCAGAGTATGAACGATGAGGTGCTTTTACTTAACGGAAGAGGCCACACTGCCGAAGACGTAAGAAGGGCTGCGAAGCTTATAAAAGAATACGGCTTTGAATTCGGTGTGCAGATGATGACGGGACTTTACGGTGACAGTGATGAGCTTGCAGTAAAAACTGCAGAAAGCCTTATTGCTCTTTCACCGGACACTGCAAGAATTTATCCTACGGTTGTTCTTGAGGGTACAAGACTTTCTGAGCTTTACGAAAAAGGCGAATACACTCCTCAGACGGTTGAAGAGGCTGCAGAGCTTTGTGCAAGACTTCTTTCTATGTTTGAAGAGAAAAATATAAAGGTTATCCGTCTCGGACTTCATTCGGGCGGAAACGTTGAAGAGGGCTTTGTTGCAGGTGCTTATCATCCTGCATTCAGAGAAATCTGCGAAAGCAAAATCTATCTCAGCAAAATTCTTGCTTTGATTGATAAGGAACAAATCCCCGAGGGGGATATAACCGTAGAGGTTAACAGCAAATGCGTTTCAGCCCTTGTGGGACAAAAACGCTGTAATATTCAGAAACTAAGGAATATGGGTTATAACTGCAAGGTTCAGCAGAATGACTCGTACAAAAAATATGATGTAAGTGTGAGGTTAACAAAATGATATTAACATCACTTGAAATGCAGGGCTTCAAGTCCTTCCCCGAAAAAACGGTGCTTACCTTCGATAAGGGTATCACTGCCGTTGTAGGCCCTAACGGAAGCGGTAAGAGTAATATCTCTGATGCTGTGCGCTGGGTACTGGGTGAGCAGTCCTCAAAGTCACTTCGTGGCTCAAAAATGGAGGACGTAATTTTCGACGGTACAAAAATCAGAAAGGCACACGGCTACGCTCAGGTAACACTGCGTCTTGACAACAAGGACAGAAGCATCAAGGGTGTGGATACCGATGAGGTTTCCGTTACAAGAAGATACTACCGTTCAGGCGAAAGTGAATACAAAATCAACGGTGCTTCTGTAAGACTCCGTGACGTTCACGAGCTGTTTATGGATACAGGTCTCGGCAGAGACGGCTACTCAATGGTCAGCCAGGGCAAAATTGCCGATATGGTAAGCGGAAAGAGTAAGGAATGCCGTGAAATGTTTGAAGAGGCTGCAGGTATTTCAGCCTACAGATATAAGCGAAGCGACTCTATCAAAAAGCTTAATCAGGCTGAAGAAAACCTTGTTCGTCTTCGCGATATTCTTCTTGAGCTTGAGGGCAGAATTGGGCCACTTAAAACTCAGAGTGAAAAGGCACAGAAATTCCTTGTTCTCGCTGAAGAGAAAAAGATTATTGAAATCGGTCTGTGGCTTCATAATATTGACAGACTCCGTGACGAGCTGAGAACTCAACAGGACAAGCTCAGCCTTGCAAACAGTCAGTACGAGGACACGGAAAACAGTCTTAACGAAATTGAAGAGCTTATTGAAGCTTGTGTAACTGACACACAGAACATCAATATCAGAATTGATGAAATCCGTCAGGGTATCTCTGAGCTTGAAGAAAAGTGTGCAAACGCAGGCAGCGAAGAGGCAGTGCTCCGTTCTTCAATTGAACATAACAACGATACAATTGAGCGTATTACAAGAGATATCAGCGACTCAGAAAGCAGCCGTAAGGAGCTTCAGAGAGAAAT
>JAFOXT010000437.1 GCA_017425745.1 Clostridia bacterium
AATGCAGTGTGTGTGAGCTTGTGCTTGAAGAAGAGCAGACTATTCCTAAAAAGCCTCACGAAACAAAGGTGGTTGAGGGATATCCCGCAACCTGCACCGAAGAAGGCTTAAGCTTCGGAGAAATCTGCATTATCTGCAGTTTTATGGTAAAAGATCAGGAGGTTATTCCTGCAAAGGGCCATACCGATATGATTGTTGAAGGCAAAAAAGCAACTTGTCAGGAAGACGGTCTTACTGACGGTCTCGCTTGTGAGGTCTGCGGTCTTGTTACCAAGGAGCAGGAAAAAATTGCCAAAGGCGCTCATGTGCCGAAGCTTATTGAAGGCAAGAAGGCTTCCTGTATGGAAGACGGTCTTACAGACGGAAGCATCTGTGAGAGCTGCGGAATTATCCTTGAAAAGCAGGAAGTTATTCCTATGAATGACGACCATAAGGAAAGCGTAATCAAGGGTACACCCTCCACCTGTACTGTTGACGGAAAAACAGACGGTGTTGAATGCTCACTCTGCAAAAAAATTCTTGAACCTCAGGCTACACTTCCTAAGCTTCCTCATACAGAAAAAATTGTAAAGGGAGTACCTGCAACCTGTGAAAATGAAGGTCTTACCGACGGAATAAGCTGTGCTGTATGCTCATTTGAAATTGAAAAGCAGGAATTAATTGAAAAGCTTCCACACACAGAAAAAATTGTGCCGGGCTATGATGCAACCTGCGAGAAAGACGGAAAAACCGATGGAGTAATCTGTGGCACTTGTGAAAAAGTTATTACAGAGCAGGAGACAATTGAAAAGCTTCCTCACACTGAGAAAATTCTTGACGGCGTTGAACCAACCTGTGAAAAGCAGGGCGTATCAAGCGGAATCGTCTGCAGTGTATGCGGAGAAGTAATCAAGGCTCAGAAAATTCTTCCTCAGAAGGAGCATACAATTTCTTCATCAATAATAAGAGCTGATTTTGACAGCGACGGCGAAATTGCCGAAAGCTGTGCAGTATGTAAGAAGGAAATCAGCAGAAAGAAAATCGGCAGAATTGAAAGTGTAAAGCTTTCAACCGAAAAATATACATATAATGCAAAGGCAAGAAAGCCCTCCTTGGTTGTAAAAACAGCTGACGGCAAGGAGCTTAAGAGATATACTGATTATAACCTTACCTACGACAAGGGAAGAAAAGCAATCGGTACATATAATGTTAAGGTTGAATTTATCGGAAATTACAGCGGCGAAAAAACACTAAGCTTTACTGTTAATCCCTCAAAGACAGATAAAATCACCGTAACACAGACTGTTGATTCAATCAAGCTCAGCTGGAGTGCAGTTGAAGGCGCAACAGGCTACAGAGTATATCTTTATGATGCTAAGACTAAGAAGTATAAAACTCTCGGCACAACAGAAAAGCTCAGCTGTTCTGTGAAAAAACTTAAGGCCGGTACTGAATATAAGTTTGCAGTGAAGGCCTATACTAAAAACGGAACAGAAACACTGTGGTCAAAGTATTATACAGAGCTTACTACTGCAACAAAGCCTGCAACACCTGCCGTAAAGGGCAAGGCAGATACCGGCAAGGCTTCACTTTCCTGGAAAGAGATAAGCGGTGCAACGGGTTATGTTGTTTATATGTCTGAGAAAAAGGACAGCGGATACGAGAAAATCGGCTCCACCAAAAAGCTCAGCTGCACAATCAAAAATCTCAAAAAGGGCAAGACCTATTACTTCAAGGTCAAGGCTTACAGTAAGGTTGACGGCAAAAACATTTACAGCAGTGCCACAAAGGCAATTGCCGTAAAAATCAAATAAATCAAATTTAACAGACTTTAAAATCGGCTCTCTGTTCAAAATACAGAGGGCCGTTTTGTATATAAAATGTTAACCGGATTTGCTATTGCAATTTAAGTTGATTCAATGTATAATAAAAGGTAATATTTTACAACTTATAAAAGGAGATATACTTATGGAACAAATTAATGTTGATTTCACAGGTAAGGGCAGCTCAGGTAAGGGCTCAGGCAAAGCAGCCTATCTTGCACCTCCCAAAAGCGGCCTCAAAACAATTATTTGCATAATCGGTACAGTTATAGGCGCAATTGTTGCTTATTACTTTATGCTTCCGCCCTTTAATTTCAAGAGCACAGAAACTTATATGTTCATCGGTATTGTTGCTGCAATTTATGTGGCTCTTACCTTTGTAACATCAAACGCTCAGCTTCACCCTGAATACATTGAATATGTAAAAAGACGTTCAATTGTATCTGTTGTTGTAATTGCAATTCTTGTTGCAATTGTGGGTGTGGGTACAGCAATTTCATCAGTAGTTCTCAGAGCAAAAAGCTATAGCCAGATTATTGCTGTTGACGAAAGTAAAAACTTCTCAGAAGAAATTGAAGAAGCAGACTTCAAGAGCGTTCCCGTACTTGACAATGCTGCTGCAAGCGTACTTGCAAACCGTACACTCGGTGACCTCGCTGCAATCAACAAGGTTTCACAGTTTGAGGTTGCTCCCACTCTTACCCAGATTAACTACAAGGGTTCACCCGTAAAGCTTGCAACTCTCGCTTACGGTGACGTTTTCAAATGGCTCAAGAACACAGGTGAAGGCCTTCCCGGTTATATTATTGTAGATATGGTAACTCAGAAGGCTGAGCTTGTAACTCTCAACGAGGGCGAATACATCAGATATTCACCCAACGAGCATTTTTCAAAGTATCTTATGCGTCACGTTCGTTTCGCATACCCCACTTACATTTTTGATACACCACGTTTCGAAATTGACGAAGCAGGCAAGCCCTTCTGGATTGTTCCTGTACTCGACAAGACAATCGGTCTTTTCGGCGGTACAGATGTTAAGGGCCTTGTAATGGTTGACGCAGTAACAGGCGAAATGCTTGAATACACAATTGATGAAGCAAGAGAAAGCAAAGAGCTTCAGTGGATTGACGGTATCTACTCAGCAAATCTTCTTGTTGAACAGTACAATTACTACGGTCAGTATCAGAAGGGCTTCATCAACTCAATTCTCGGTCAGGACGGTGTAAGACTTACAACTGAAGGCTCAAACTTCCTTGC
>JAFOXT010000438.1 GCA_017425745.1 Clostridia bacterium
GGGTCAGTATGACGCGGCAACAGAAACCTATCCCTACTGGGGTGCAGGCGCAGGTATGAGCGAAGGTGACGGAGATTTTGTAAAATTCCTCAGAGATAACGGCTACGATGCTTACGCAGTTTCCGTAGGTCCCGTAAACAGCGCTTGGGACAGAGCCTGTGAAATCTACGCTCAGCTTACAGGCACAATCGTAGACTACGGCGAAGCTCATTCAAAAGCTCATAACCACGCACGCTTCGGAAGAAGCTTTGAGGGTCAGCCTCTTATGGGCAAGGTGTGGACTCCTGATGAACCGCTTAATCTCATCGGACACTCCTTCGGCGGCCCTGCAAGCAGACTTTTCACTTCTCTTATGGCTTTCGGTGACGAGGCCGAAATTGCCGCAACAGGCAATGAAACCTCTCCCCTTTTCAAAGGCGGACACAAAAAAGCTGTGCACAGTGTAATTACTCTTTCAGGCTGTCACAACGGCTCACAGATTGCAAACCTTATTGTTGACCCCGTTGTACCTCTTTTCTTTATTGCAGTTATGGTTAACCTTATGTGTGTTTTCAGCGATAAGCCCACCGGCTTCAATTCAGACCTCGGTCTTGCTCACTTCGGTCTTACTCCCGAAGGTGGTACCGGTAAGGTTGAATTCAGCCTCAGAAACATCATCAATTTTATGAGAGCAAAGGACAATGCAGGCGTTGACCTTACTGTAGGCGGCTCACAGAAGCTGAACGAAAAAATAAAAATGAATCCTGATACCTACTACTACTCAATTTCGGGCACTGTTACCGAGGAAAACGAAAAAGGCAAGCAGGAAAAAACTCACGACACAACAAAGATTTTCGATGCGACCACTCAGCTTCTTATAATGTCACAGGGACTTACCATTGACGGAATCAAGATGGACAAAACCTGGGCAAACAACGACGGTATGGTACCTCTTAAGAGCGCACTTTATCCCATTGACGAAAGCGACAATTCTTTTTCATATGAAGAAGCTCTTAGCAAAAACGAAATCAAAGCCGGCTCATGGTACTACACAAAAACCATTTACGGCATGGACCACGGCGATTATTGCGGAACAACCGATGACTATCCCGAGGGCTACGAAAAGTTCTGGCTCGGTCTTGCTGAAATGGCTACAAGCAGATAAACGAAAGCACCCTCAGAGGGTGCTTTCGTTTTAATTAATAATGAATGATGAATAATTAATAATGAATAATTGTGGGTCGCTTCGCTCCGATTATAATCTTATCTGTTATAAAGTCTTAAGAATCTTAAGGAAATCGTAAGGTTTATTCTGTTGAAAGTGCTTTATCTCCCGTGGTAAAATATAAATATCAAAGGAGGTTATGAAATGAACAGATACAAAGCTATTACAAACACAACAATAACTGCACTGCTTATTTTTGCTTTCAGCTTTACGGCTTTCGCAAATTCCTCGTGGGTATGGATTTCTGAAACAAGACCCTACGATGTGCTTCCCTTTGTGGCTATTGCTACTCTCATAATTGAAACCGCGGCGCTTAATCTTATTCTTAAAATCGGCAATTGGCACAAGGTTTTTTCAGGTGTGCTTATCGGCAACCTTATATCCTTTGCCGTACCTTACATAGGCTACAGCAACACCACCCCTTATTATGATATGCCGCTCAGCTACATTCTTGAAAGAGGCCCGTTTTACACTGTCGGTGCAGCTTTTCTTTTTCTTACCGTTGCCGTGGAATTACCTTTTATGTACTTCTGGCTGAAGAAAAGTGTAAAGAACAAAAAGCTGTTGGTGCTTGTAACAGTTGTTGCAAACGTTGTAACAACAGCTATGGTTGCAGTTGCAGAAAGAGTTCTTTGTGAAGGACGCTGGTAAATGCAAAATGCAAAATGACTGACGAAGCTTAAAGCTGTCATTCTGAACGCAGTGAAGAATCTTTAAAGCAATTTTTCTCGTTAATATATTAAAAAAATCATCCCACCTTACTTGGCGGGATGATACTTTTTTGTTTGTAGAAAATTGGACGCAATTTTGCATTTTGCATTTATAAGTTATCAAAGCATAATTGCGCCGATGATATCAAAGAGGAAACCGGGGAAACGGCTTTCGTCAATATTCATATCAGCAATGCCTGTCATTTCAACAATCTTGTTGAGGAAATCAAATACTGTTCCGAGAATATCTGCCATAGGATCAGCGATCTGATAAATTCTCATATGGAGATAAAGCTCACCTGCAAAACGTGTGTAAGTAAGAAGATCGAAATCAGCTTCTGAAGCTACGAATTCCTTCTGCTTGTCGCAGATTTTATAAACTGCTGCACGGAAAACATCCATTTCGAAAAGCTCGGGATGCTCTGCAACGTTAACTGCAATGTAAATTGTCTGCTTACCGTTTTCAAGTGTCTTGATTGTGTAAACTGAATCGTCAGCAATTGCTTGAGCAAGAGCATCAACGCTGTCTACATCCTCAGCTGCAACAACTGCATACTGAGTAACTGCACCTGCAACTTCATTTTTTGAAGGAGCTGCATCAAGACCGCTGAGAATTGCTTCATAGAATTCTTCGCCGATTTCTACTTCACCGCCGAGAAGTTCAGAGAAGAAAGCTTCAACATTTTCCTGTGCTTTTGCTGATGAATCTGCTGCTGATGCGGGAAGTGCCATTGAGAAAAGCATCATAAGTGCGAGCAGAATAGCTATTGATTTTTTGAACATAATATGTCCTCCTTTTAATTTTATTGCCTTTAAAGCAACCTTTTGATTAATTATAGCAACAATTTATTCACACTTCAAGCCTGCTTTGAATTTTCGTGACTTTGTATATTTTTCAGCGAAAAATATTGTCAAAAATGCCCTGTCTTCCTTTATTTCTTTCAGGCTGAACACACTCACAGCCGCACACAAGTATAGTGTCGTCTCCGATAACCTGTATGTCCTTCCACAATATTCTTATATCATCATCCCGTCTGCCGAGAAGTCGGCTTTTACCCCAGATTATCAGTGAAACAAGCCTTCCGTCACAGGAATTTATTTCAACATCATTGACAAATCCGAGATGACAGCCCGTTTTTGTATTTATAACCTGCTTTGAATGAAGGTCGGTTATTCTGCAGCAATCCATAATATCACCCCTGAAATTTATATGCCGTTCAAAACAGCAAAATACCTTATCGCTTTTTATTTTTCCTCTTGACCTCAGGATAATATAATACTATAATTAAGCTGTATATACTTGAGGAGGTATAAAATATGAAGAACGCAGAATTACTTTCAAAAATGACCCTTGAAGAAAAGGTCTCACTTCTTTCAGGTAAGGATTTCTGGCATCTCAGAGGAAATGAACGTCTTGGTCTTCCTGAGCTGATGATTACCGACGGCCCTCACGGCTTAAGAAAGCAGAATCCTGACGGCGACCAGAAGGGTCTTTCAAACTCAGTTCCCACCACCTGCTTCCCCACAGCAGTAACAACTGCCTGCTCATGGGATACTGACCTTCTTTACAGAATGGGTGAAGCTATGGCTGAAGAATGCCTTCAGGAAAAGGTAAGCGTTATTCTCGGCCCCGGTGTAAATATGAAAAGAAGTCCCCTTTGCGGAAGAAACTTTGAATACTTTTCAGAAGATCCCCTTCTTGCAGGCGAGCTTGCAGCAGGACTTATCAACGGTATTCAGTCAAAGGGCATTGGCACTTCAATCAAGCACTTTGCTGCCAACACTCAGGAAAAACGCAGACTTACAATGGACAGCGTTGTTGACGAAAGAGCTTTAAGAGAGATTTATCTCACTGCTTTTGAAATTGCTGTGAAGAAATCTCAGCCCTGGACAGTTATGAATTCATATAACAAAATCAACGGCACCTACGCTTCAGACAACGGATATCTTCAGAATGACATTCTCCGTAACGAATGGGGCTTCAAGGGCATTGTTGTAACAGACTGGGGTGCAGCAAACGACAGAGTGCTCGGCCTCAAAAACGGTAACGACCTTGAAATGCCCTCATCAAACGGCATCAACGATAAAAAAATCTGCGACGCAGTAAGAAACGGCACTCTTGACGAAAAGTATGTTGACATTGCAACAGACAGAATGCTCACACTTATCAAAAACAGCGAAGCTGTACTTGGTGATTATACTTATAATAAAGAAGCTCACCACAAGCTTGCTGCTGAAATCTGCAGTCAGTCAGTTGTTCTTCTCAAAAACGAGGACAACATTCTTCCCCTTAAAAAAGGAACAAAAATTGCCGTTATCGGCGAAATGGCAAGAGCACCCAGATACCAGGGTGCCGGCAGCTCAATCATCAACCCCACAAAGATTTCCGACGCTTTTGACGGCCTTATTGCTCTCGGCTTCAATCCTCTTTTCGCTCCCGGCTACAACAAGAAGAAGGACGAAATCAACGAAACAGTCATCCGTGATGCAAAGGCTGTTGCTTCAAAGGCAGATGTTGCTTTAGTTTTTATCGGCCTTACCGAAGAATATGAATCCGAGGGCTACGACAGAAGCCACCTCAGCCTTCCCAAGTCACATCTCAGACTTATGGAAGAAATTCTTCAGGTAAACGAAAATGTAGTTGTTGTTCTTTCAGGTGGTTCACCTGTTGAAATGCCCTTTGCAAGTGACGTCAAAGCAATTCTCAACGGCTACCTCGGCGGTCAGGCAAGCGGTATTGCAATTGCAGATGTGCTTGCAGGCAAGGTAAATCCCTCAGGTAAGCTTGCAGAAACTTATCCTCTCAGCCTTTCAGACACACCCTGCTTCAACTATTATCCCGGCACAGAGCTTACTGCCGAACACAGAGAAGGTGTTTATATAGGCTACAGATATTACGATTCAGCTATGAAGGAAGTTCTTTTCCCCTTCGGCTTTGGTCTTTCATACACAAAGTTTGAATACATCGACATAAAGCTTTCAGCTGACAAAATCAAGGACACAGATACTCTCACAGTAAGCTATAAAATCAAAAACACCGGCGACACAGCAGGTGCTGAGGTTTCACAGATTTATGTAAGCGACAGCGAAAGCACAATTTTCCGCCCTGTAAAAGAGCTTCGTGCCTTCAATAAGGTTTATCTTGAAGCAGGCGAAGAAAAGGAAATTACAATTGAGCTTTCAAAAAGAGCCTTCGCTTATTACAATGTAAATATTATGGACTGGCACGTTGAAAGCGGTGATTTCAACATCATGGTTGGTGCATCAAGCCGTGACATCAGACTTGAAGCTACTGTAAACGTTATTTCAACCGTAGAAGCTGAGGTTCCCGACTATAAGGAAGCTGCACCCTGCTATTACATGGCAGATGTTCAGAACATTCCCGACGAAGCCTTCACTGCAGTTCTCGGCAGACCCATTCCTCCCACAACTCTTGACCCGACTTCAGAAATCACCTTTGCAAACTCTCTCGGCGATGCAAAATTCACAAAGTGGGGCAGCAGAATCAACGCTCTTCTCAATGCTGCGCTTGACGCTGTTACCGATCCCGATGATCCCACAACAGTTATGGTAAAGGCAATGGCTCTTGAAATTCCTATCAGAAACTTTGTTACAATGAGTGCAGGCGTATTCACAGAGGATATGGCAAACGGTCTTGTTATGATTCTCAATTCAAAGAATCCTGTACGCGGTCTCAGCAAGATTCTCAAGGGTCTTGTGGGAGCAGTAAAAAATATTCCCGAGCTTCTCAAAGCTATATAAAGCACAAATCAAAGGAGAAAAACTATGATTAAACAAAACGGCAGAACCATACATCTTATGGGTAAAGAAGTAAGCTATGTAATGGTTATTAACAATGACGGCGACCTTATTAACTTCCATATGGGCAAGAAAATTGCCGACAGAGATTATGCTTCAATGAAGGAACAGTGGGCTGAGGGCTGCGGCATGATGTCCAACACAATTGCTCTTGATGTTTATCCTCAGGAGTATCCCTCATACGGTCTTTCAGACCTCAGAAATCCTGCTTATCAGATAGTCAATAAGTTCGGTCACCCCAATGCAAAGCTTACAGTCAGGGATATTATTATCCACGAAAACGAGGTTGTAAAGGTTAAGGATATGCCCTCACTTTATAAGGGCGACTGCAAGGCAGACACTCTTGAGGTTGTTCTTTACGATGAAGCAATTGAATTTGAGGCTCATCTCTACTATACGGTTTTTGAAAATTACAATGTAATTGCACGTCACGCTGTGCTCATTAACAAGGCTGATGAGGATATTGAGCTTTCAAGTGCTTATTCAATGTCGCTGGACTTCCCCAGAGCAGATTATGATATGGTTCACTTTGCAGGTGCATGGCTGAGAGAAAGAGATATGATACGCACACCCTTACAGCTCGGTGCAAAGGTTGAAGCCTGCAACGCAAGAGGTGCAAGCGGTCATCAGATAAATCCTTTTGCTATGATCTGCTCAAGAGATGCTGATGAAAACAACGGTGAGGTTTTCGGTCTGTCACTTGTTTACAGCGGTAACCATTCAACTGTTGCAACTGTTGACCAGTTCGGCTTCCTAAGAGTTCAGCAGGGTATCAACCCGCTGTCATTCCGTTGGATTCTTAAAAAGGACGAAGAGTTCTGCACTCCCCAGAGCATTATCTGCTATTCAGACAAGGGCTTCGGTAAAATGTCAAGAGATATGCACGATGTTGTGCGTAACAACATTATGACAAGTGCTTTTACTCATAAGGAAAGACCTATCCTTATAAACAACTGGGAAGGAACTTACTTTGATTTCAACGAAAAGAAGCTTCTTGCAATTGCCAAAAAGGCACAGAAGGTGGGTATTGAGCTCTTTGTTCTTGATGACGGTTGGTTCGGACAGAGAAACGACGACCACAGAGGTCTCGGTGACTGGTTTGTTAATAAGAAAAAGCTTCCAAGCGGTATTGACGGACTTGCAGAAAAGGTGAACAAGCTTGATATGAAGTTCGGTCTCTGGTTTGAGCCTGAAATGGTTAATCCCGACTCAGATCTTTACAGAGCACATCCCGATTGGGCAGTAAAAATTCCTGAACGCACACCTGTTGAAATCCGTCAGCAGCTTGTTCTTGACCTTACAAAGCCTGAGGTGCGTGACTATATTGTAAAGGCAGTAAGCGACATTCTCAGCACTGCTAACATTGAGTATGTAAAATGGGATATGAACCGTCAGATTACAGATATGCCATGTCTCGGATACAACCATAAGTACACTCTCGGCTTCTATGATATTATGCACAGAATTGTAACCGCCTTCCCGAACATTCTTTTTGAAGGCTGTTCATCAGGCGGCGGCAGATACGACCTCGGTGTACTCGCATATATGCCTCAGTTCTGGGCAAGCGATAACTCAGATGCAGGCTGCCGCTTTAAAATTCAGTACACAACCTCAATGTGCTATCCCATTTATTCAATCGGCAGCCACGTAACAGCGGTGCCCAACCATCAGTGCGGTAGAACAACACGTCTTAAAACAAGAGGTGACGTTGCTTATATGGGTGCTTTCGGCTACGAGCTTGATATTACAAAGTGCACCGACAATGAAATCGAGGAAATCAAAGCCCAGGTTGAATTTGAAAAGAAGGTCCGTTCACTTATGTGTGAGGGTGACTTCTACCGTCTTGTAAATCCCTATGAAAGCAACTACTGCTCCTGGGAAACAGTTTCAAAGGACAAGAAAAAAGTCTTCCTTTTTGCAGGCAAATCAATGGCAGTTGCCTATGACAAGAATCCGAAGATAAAGCTTCAGGGTCTTTGCCCCGACAAGCTTTATAAAAACACTGCAACCGGTGAGGTTTACGGCGGCGACCTTCTTATGAACAGAGGTATTGACGTAGGCTTCAAGGGCGACGATTTCGCAACTCAGGTTATCCTCTTTGAAGAAGCATAACAAAAAAAGACATCTCCGTCGGAGATGTCTTTTTTTAGAGTGGAGTGTTGAGAGTTAAGAGTGGAGTTGTGGTCGCAGATTTATATATCTGTAACCTATAAGATATAGTCTGCGGAGCAAATTGTGATAAATTTGGTAAAGAGTTAATTTTATCCGCCTATATAGATGTAAACAATTAAAAGAAAGACCGCCGAGTAAGCAAAGTTACTTTGGCGGACTAATTATTCAATTAAAAACTCATTAAAAACGGATATAATCGGAGCGAAGCTCCCTACATCTCCACTCTTAACTCTCAACTTTCAACACTGAAAAAACTCCCTTTCGGGAGTTTTTTTCATATAGTTTCAATTTTGATAAGGTTTGTATTGCCTGACTGTCCGTTGATGATACCGCCCGTAACAATGAGTCTGTCGCCTTTTTCAAGGTCAAGCACTTTCTTCGTCTCCTTAACCGCTGAATAGAAAAGAACCTCTGTTGAGGGATATATTTCACCCATTACCGGAGTTACCGCCCAGTTAAGAGCAAGCTTACGCCAGGTCTTTTCATTTACTGTCATACCGATAATATCAACAGGTGCTCTGAAGCGTGACACCATTCTTACTGTACTGCCTGAAATTGAGCATACAACAATCGCCTTTGCTTCAAGGTCAATTGACATACCGCAGGTTGCGTGGGAAATTGCGTCAACGCTGTTTCTTATCTGAAACTCCGAGGTCAAGAAACGCTTTTTGTAGTTGATTGCATTTTCTGTCTGCTCGGCAATTCTTGACATTGTTTCAACTGTCAGCACAGGATAGTCACCCATTGCAGTTTCGCCTGAAAGCATAATAGCACTTGTGCCGTCATAAACCGCATTTGCAACGTCGGAAATCTCTGCACGGGTAGGTCTGGGATTATGAATCATACTCTCAAGCATTTCTGTTGCAGTGATTACACGTTTGCCGAGAAGACGGCATTTTGTAATAAGCTCTTTCTGAATTGCAGGAAGCTGTTCAAAGGGAATTTCTACACCCATATCGCCTCTTGCAATCATAATGCCGTCACATTCGCTGCAGATTTCTTCAATATTATCAACACCTGAACGGTTTTCAATTTTTGCAATAATATCAGCTGAAACATCAGGACACTCATTTTTGATAAAGCTCTTTACGTCAAGCAGATCCTGTTTGCACGATACGAATGAACAAGCAATGAAATCAACATCGTTTTCAAGGCCGAATCTTATGTCACTCTTGTCCTGCTCACTGAGGTAAATCTTTTTAAGCACCTTATCAGGAAAGCTCATGCTCTTTCTGTTGGAAATTTCGCCGCCTGCAATTACCTTTGTAACTACGTCAGTGCCGTCAATTTCAATAACCTCAAAAATAAGAAGTCCGTTATTTACGAGGATTTTATCACCCTTTTTCATTTCCTTGTAAAGGTCCTCGTAGTTTACTGAAACGCCCTTTTCATCGCCCAGACTTTCTGTGCATCTGAAAGTAAAGGTATCGCCCTTTGAAAGCATAGCCTTGCCGTCTTTGAACATTCCGATTCTGTATTCGGGTCCTTTTGTGTCAAGCATTATAGCAATAGGAAGATTCAGCTTTTCTCTCACCTTTTTGATAGTGTTTATTTTTTCAAGATGCTCTTCATGTGTGCCGTGAGAAAAGTTGAGTCTTGCAACATTCATACCTGCAAGGCAAAGCTCTGAGAGTGTTTTTTCATCTGCACATGCAGGGCCTATGGTACATACAATTTTGGTCTTTCGCATTTTAAATCAGTTCTCCGTTTATTTTATTCCCGCTTATTATACGGTATTACTTTCACAAATGGGTTAACATTCTTTTAAAATGGGTGCTTCCACCCATTTTGCCTTTGAGGGCTCACAACTGAGGTTAAGTTTTTCTTTCAGAAGCTCAAAAGCTTCTTCAGGGCTTTCTGCCTTTTCCGTTGCCGTTTCCATAGGACAGAAGCCGTCACCCTTGCGGTTAATTATTGCAGGCACTCTTTCACCGAAGAAATAATTCACCTTATATTTTCTGAGAACCGCTTCAGCCTTTTCACTCAGTACAAAGGCATAAAGCTCCTCAGGTCTCAGTATAGCATACATAAAAGCAGCCGCCTTGCCCACCACCTTGTCGGCACAGTAAAAGCCTTTCATTGTTCTTTTTTCTTTCACCATCAGAACAAGGCTGAGAACACCTCTTATGTTGGAAGTATTCACTTCGTCTTCGTTACAATAAACAAGAGCCGCATCATTTTCAAGAAGCAATCTTTTTGCATTTTCAGTATGTCTGTCCACACCTTCACCTCACATTACAGCCTTTACTCTGTAATTTTACATTATAATGTCAAAATATTCAACAACTTTTTTCAATTTTGCGCTTTAATGTGTTGCATTTTGTTGCGTTTCGGTGTATAATTAACGAATTATAATGGAGTTTAATATCCTCTGACTTGAAAATTCTTGTTTTGCTAAGATTTTCATGGATATCTCTATAAAGGAGTTTACAATTATGAGTAAAGTAATTTTCACAGAAAACGCACCCGCAGCAATCGGTCCTTATTCTCAGGCAATTGCTTCAGGCAACATTCTTTTTGCTTCAGGTCAGATTCCCATCAACCCCAAGACAGGCGCAGTTGAAGCTGAAGATATCAAGGGTCAGACAAAGCAGGTATGCGAAAATATTGTTGCCGTACTCACAGAGGCA
>JAFOXT010000056.1 GCA_017425745.1 Clostridia bacterium
ATTTTATATCCGGTTCAAGTCAGACAGTTTCGTAAGGCCAGTCAATTATTCCACCGAATTCTTTAACGTTGGTATATCCGAGCGTCACAAGGTCACTTGCGGCAAGCTTGCTTCGTCTTCCGCTTCTGCAGTAAACGAGAATAAGCTGATCTTTATCCTTGAGTATGCTTTCAGCCTTGTCGGAAATTTCATAGTCGGGGATAAGAATCGCACCGTCTATATGTGCCTCATCAAATTCTTCCTGTGTGCGGACATCGAGAATAACATAACTGTCTTGTGAGTCCATTATTTCTTTTGCCTCGGCAGGCGTTATCTGCTCGTATGTATTTTCCATTTTGTTTTCACTACCCTGTGTACAGCTGTAAAGTACAGCGGTACAAGTAATTATCAATATCAGTATTACCGCAAATTTTTTCATTATCGGTACCGTTTCCTTTCTGTCTTCTCATATCTTATGAGGTTTTGTGGCAACCATCTTTAACAGCTCGCTAACTTTGCCCTTTTTCTCTTTGTATCTTTCACCTCTGACCACCATATATTCCGCCTTGCAGAGAGTGATATCCGTACCCTTGCAGGAGAGAATATCTCTGTCACAGACGAAAAAGTCAGCATCGTTGCCGGCTTTGAGAGTGCCGGTGTTAAGCTCACCGAGCATTTTAGCAGGGTTAACAGTGTAAGTTTTGAGAGCTTCATAGGGTGTTATTGATTGGTCTTGCAAATAGAATTCAACCATGCCGAGCATCTGCTCGTAGGGATTAACTGACTGTACGGGAGAATCACTTGAACCGCATACACAGACATCGCTGTTCATCAAATCCTTAAGCGGTAACTGTCTGTTTATGATGCTTTCGGGTAAGAACTGCTCATAGCTTTTAAGAAAATGCTTGTCTATCCAGGAAAATCCGGGTTGTACAGTAATGGCAAGAGGCAGCTTTTTAATAAGCTCCACAGCTTTTTCTGACGGGAATTCGAAGTGGTCAATTCTCATCATAGCTCCGCTTGTGGGAATGCGCTCTTCAAGCTCGCCGTAAATTTCCGTTATCTGATCAATTGCACTTTCACCGATAGCGTGGCAGGAAAGTCGGATGTCTCTATCGAGAGCCTCACTGACCTTGGATTTGATTTTATCCTTTTCATAATAGCAATGACCTTGTGAGCCGTTATCCTTGTAAGGCTCATTAAAAGCCGCACTGTGTGAGCCAACAGAGCCGTCAAGCTCCCACACACCGCAACCGCCTGCACGAAGAGTCTTCTGCATTTCAGAGAAGCTCTGCAGTCTGTCATAGTCCATATACTGCGGGAAAAGTCTTACATCAATATCCATTCTCTCGGCAAGAAAAGAGAGAGCCTTTGTGAGAATATCATTTTCAACGTCTTCGTTTCCGTCCATAGCACAGACTCTGCTGATACCGTATGACGCACAAAGATTTGAGAAGTTTGCGATACCCTTTGCAATGATTGAGGGGGTAACATTCGATGCGATAAGGGTAGTAACCTTACCCTGCATAAATTCGTGAGCTTCACCTGAGAAAATACCGTTGCTGTCCTCAGTGGGAAGCTTCAGCATTTCCATAAGTTTAGTTGAAATGGCACTGCTGTGACCGTCAATGCTGTAAACTATCATCGCTCTGCCATTTGACCATTCGTCAAGCTCAAAGCGTGTGGGCAGTCTCTTTTCATTAACAGCAGAAATGATAAATCCGTTGGCAGTGATGATTTTCTGCTTGGGATTACGCTTGCAGAAGGCCTTTACTCTTTCACCAATGTCAGCCATATTGTCAGGCTTTACACCGTCAGATGTAATTTCGCAGATGTTGAAGCTTGCCGCCGCAAGCACGATGGTATAAAGCAGATGCAGATGTGAGTCTGTCATAGTGGGGTAAACGTGCTTACCCTTAAGGTCAATCTTTTCATCGAAATTGCCAGATGGGATTTCTTCACCCGTGTA
>JAFOXT010000439.1 GCA_017425745.1 Clostridia bacterium
AATGAATTTTTACAAAACTGCAGTTGAAGAGAAATACAGATTCTTCTCATTCGGTGATGCAGTTTTCATCAGATAAGGCAGGTGCACTATGTATACTCTTATAAAAAATAACGATACAGCAAGACGCGGTGAATTTAAAACGGTACACGGCACTGTACAGACACCTGCATTTATGAATGTTGCGACCTGCGGTGCAATCAAAGGCGCTCTTTCTGCTATTGATTTAAAAGATATTAAATGTCAGGTAATGCTCAGTAATACCTATCATCTTCACGTACGTCCCGGTGATGACCTTATTTATGATATGGGCGGTCTTCACGAGTTTACACAGTGGAAGGCTCCTATTCTTACAGATAGTGGCGGTTTTCAGGTGTTCTCACTTTCAGGTCTCAGAAAAATCAGCGAGTAAGGTGTAACATTTGCATCACACGTTGACGGCAGACGCATTTTTATGGGACCTGAGGAAAGCATGCAGATTCAGTCTCACTTAGGTTCAACTATAGCTATGGCTTTTGATGAATGCGTAGAAAATCCTGCAACCTACGAATATGCAAAAAAGAGCTGTGAAAGAACAGTAAGATGGCTTAAAAGATGTAAGGCTGAAATGGAAAGACTCAACTCTCTTCCGGAAACTATCAACAAAAATCAGCTTCTTTTCGGCATAAATCAGGGTTGTACCTTTGAAGATTTAAGAATCGAAAATATGAAAGAAATTGCTGAGCTTGATCTTGACGGCTACGCAATCGGCGGACTTGCAGTAGGCGAGCCCAAAGAGGATATGTACAGAGTGATTTCTGCAGTTGAGCCCTATATGCCCAAGGATAAAATCCGTTACCTTATGGGTGTCGGTACACCCGGTAACATAATTGAAGGTGTCAGCAGGGGAGTTGACCTTTTTGACTGCGTTATGCCCAGCCGTAATGCCCGTCACGGTCACCTTAACACATGGAACGGCATTATTAACATCAACAACAAAAAGTATGAAAGAGACAGTCAGCCTATTGATCCAGAATGCGATTGTCCTACATGCAGAAACTTCTCACGCTCATATATAAGACATCTTTTCAAAAGTAAAGAAATGCTTGCAATGCGTCTTTGTGTAATGCATAACCTTTATTTTTACAATACTCTTATGGAAAAAATCAGAGAAGCTCTTGATAATGATGAATTCAACGGGTTCAAGGAAAAATATGTCGACCTCCTTGACAAAAGAATATAAATTTGCTATACTTTATTGAAATATTTTTATTGGAGGAATACTAATATGTATTTATTAGAAGCAACAGCTGCAGGTTCAACAGCAGGTGGTTCACAGTATTCAATGATTATTATGATGGTTGGTATGTTCGCCCTTATGTACTTTATGATGATTCGTCCTCAGAAGAAGCGTCAGAAGGAAGAACAGGAAATGCGTAACGCAGTTGATATCGGCGATGAAATCACAACAATCGGCGGTATCTGCGGTAAGGTAGTTTCAGTTAAGGAAAACAACCTTGTAATTGAAACAGGCGCAGACAGAACCAGAATGCTTATCACTCGTTGGTCTGTTCAGCAGAACAATTCTGCTATGGAAAGACTTGCTGCAGAAAGAGAAGCTGCAAAAGCTGCTCAGGAAAAGGCTAAGGCTGAAAAGAAAGCTGCTAAGTCAAAGAAGGAAGACTGATTCTTTCGGTAATATTTAAAGTAATACTCCTCATATTCATTTAACAGATGGATATGAGGAGGTTATTTTTTATGTCAAAGCCAAAGCGGAATAAAACAGATAATAAACTACAAATTGAAAACATTATGCTGTTTATTTTTCCCGTAATCTTAACGCTTGTACTTTTTGTGATATCGGCAATCGTTTCTGTATATACTGATCTTCAGAGAAGCCAAAATTATATTGTTTCACTGTGTATAATCGGATTTGTATGTTTTGCTTCCGGTGTATTGTCGGGCAAATTTAAAAGAAAGAACGGTATAATAACGGGAATAATTTATATTTTACCTCAGTTGACTTTGTTATTATTAATTTCTGTAATTTTTAATTCTTTTTCTATTGACATTAATATTATTATCAGTACTGCTGTTTCCGTTATTTCAGCCGCTGTTGGTGGAATAACAGGTGTGAATATGAAGCAGAAAGCTAAACGGGTAAAAAAATGAAAGTAAGTGCTGTAATTGTAAACCATAGAAAAGCAAAGAAAAACAATATATCACTTAACTTGTCTCTGATTCTTTCAATTCTACCCATTTTATGCGGCTTCATCAGCGGTGCTTTGCTTTACGCATTTATGAAAGAAAGCCTTTATAGAGGCGTTTTTGACGTTTTTATAAGTTTTTTCACCGATTTTTCAAACAAAAGCAGCCTTGAAATTCTTTCCGGACTTATAATTTCAGAGCTGCCTTATATTTTTATTATGTTGATATTCAGTTTTTCTGCAATCGGTTATCCTTTTGTGTTAATGCTGACATATATAAAATCAATAGCACCTACACTGCTTTTTGCACATCTATATAGTGAATACGCACTTAAAGGTGCAGAATACGTTTTTCTGATACTTCTGCCCGGTGAAATAATAAATCTTTTTGGAATAATTCTGCTTACCCAAGGATGCTTTGCTTTCAGCAGACATATTGATGGTGTGCTGAAAAGCTTAAAAGGGGAGTATGTACAGGAAATGAAAGGCTTCCTGCTTAAATTTTCAGTCAGCGTAGCAATCATACTTTTCGGAAACCTTATTACATTATTCACTATAAGTTTATTCAACGGATTATTTTCCTTCTGATTTTTTAAATTCCTTGCTGAGCGGATTGCTTTTTGCAGCTTCACGAAGCTGTTTGTTTTCAAGATGAGTATAAATTTCAGTAGTAACGAGATTTTCATGACCGAGCATATCCTTAAGTACAAGTACATCGACACCGCCATGCTGATACATGAGAGTTGCTGCAGTATGACGAAGCTTATGAACTGAATAATGCTGACCGTCAAGCCCGATTACTTCTAAATAGTGATACACCATAAGCTGAACGGCTTGTCTGCCGATTCGTTTATTCAATCTCGAAAGGAACAGAGCATTTTTATCTTTAGGATCAACCTTGTCGTGGGGTCTGACGGCAAGGTAGCTTTTTATTGCATCTATACATGCTTTATTCAGATATACAACTCTTTCTTTATTACCTTTACCGGTTACAATCATTGTGTTTTCGTTGAAATCTATATC
>JAFOXT010000440.1 GCA_017425745.1 Clostridia bacterium
AAAGCAGCTATTGTGCATCTCGGAAACAAAGAGCATTTTTATGAATCATGGCAGTTTTATCCCAAACACGGGTATGTAGAATTCGAACCGAATTATATGCGTAAAGAGTTATTTAAAAGCATGAAATAAAATCAGGTTTCTTTTTATTGAAACCAACACCGTATGTTCTCTTTACATCACCTGCGTTATTGACAAATAAATAAATCTTTGTTATATTAATAATTACCAATTAAAATTTATAAATGAGGTGTTTGTTTATGGCAAAAACTGTTCAGGACATTCTTGACATCATCAAAGAAAATGATATCAAGATGGTAGACTTCAAAATGGTTGATATTAACGGTCAGTACCGTCATGTTACCATTCCTGCTGAAAACTTTTCTGAAGATACAATGAAGAGCGGTATCGGCTTTGATGCTTCAAACTATGGCTACGCTGTTGTTGAAAAGAGCGATATGGTGTTCATTCCCGACCCCGATACAGCAAATATCGATCCCTTCTGCTCAATTCCTACTCTTTCAATGACCGGTAACGCAATGATTATCGATACACCCGAAAACCGTCCTCTTGCTCAGTATCCCCGTAATATTATCAAGGCTGCTGTTGAATATATGAAGAACACAGGTGTTGCTGATGAAATGAAAATTCTTCCCGAATTTGAGTTTTATCTTTTCGACGATGTAACCTGGAATGTTGAAGGCAGATACATCGGTGCTACAGTTGATGCTAAGCAGTCATACTGGAATTCAGACGTTGAAGGTCACGGTGTTGTTGTTCCCAAGCAGAAGAATTACCATATAGCAAAGCCTTTTGATATTTCATATGAATGCCGTAGCGAAATGTGTATGCTTATGAAGGATATGGGTATTGAAATAAACTACCACCATCCCGAAGTTGCAGCTTCAGGTCAGTTTGAAATTGAACCCCAGCTCGGCGAAGTTGTACATATGGCAGACGCTACAATGATGATTAAGTACATCATCCACAACACAGCTCTCAAATACGGTAAGAGTGCTACATTTATGCCCAAGCCCATCTACGGTGAAGCAGGTAGCGGTATGCACGTTCATATGATTCTCTTCAAGGACGGTCAGCCCGTATTCTCAGATGATAACGGCTATTCACACCTCAGTGAAACAGCTCACTACTTCATCGGCGGTCTTCTTAAGCACATCGGTTCACTCTGCGCTATCACAAACCCCAGCACAAACTCATTCAAGCGCCTTGTTCCCGGCTTTGAAGCTCCTGTAACTGTTGGTTATGCAACATCAAACAGAAGTGCTGTTATCCGTATCCCTGCTTATGCAAAGAGCCCCGATAAGCGCCGTTTCGAGCTCCGTAATCCCGACGCTACATGTAACCCCTACTTCTGCTATGCAGCTATTCTTATGGCAGGTCTCGACGGTATCAAGAACAAGATTGATCCTCACGCAAACGGTTGGGGTCCCTACGATATGAACCTCTACAATCTTCCCGAAGAAGAAAAGGCTAAGCTTCAGGGTCTTCCCGTATCTCTTGAAGAGGCTCTTGATTGCCTTGAAAAGGATAATGCTTACCTTACAGAAGGCGGCGTATTCCCCGAAGAGCTTATCAAAAACTTCATCAAAACAAAGCGTGCAGAATGCAGACAGCTTGCTGCTATTCCCAATCCCGCTGAATTTGAAAAGTATTACAATCTGTAATTTTTAAAGAATTAATCCCTGTTCATCTGAGCAGGGATTTTTTTGTTGACAGGTATATTTTATCTTGCTATAATTGAGCTAATAATAACGAAGGAGAATTACTATGGACAAAATTATTTCATTTTTTATGGCTCTGCAGTTTGCGCTGCTTTCATTTTTCGGAATACCAATCAACGTACCTGATCTGGAGCCTCTTGAGCCTGTTGAGGCTGTTGCAACTGAGGAACAGCTTCAGATGTTCAGACAGATTTTTGAAAGCGAAACCGAATGGCTTGCTTCACTTCAGCTTGAAAACGGTGCACTGCCTATGACGTATTCACCAAACGGCAAGCTTACAGTGAATCCTTATTTTGCCGATTTCGCAGCTCTTGCTCTGCTTGATGATGCCGAAAAATATGCGGGTAATGTAAAAGCCTATATGGATTGGCATTTTGCACACCTTAACACTGCCGAAGAGGATTTCGGCGGTCTTGACGGCACAATCTATGACTACATAGTAACTATGAAGAACGGTGTAATTGAAAGCGAAGCTGTATCCACCCCTGAAAATGCAGATTCCTATGACACAACGGATTCTTATGCGGCAACATTCCTTACTGTTCTTGATAAGTATCTCAGCAAAACAGGGGACAGTGCTTATATTACAGAAAATGCTGAAGATATAAAGAGAATCACAAACGTTATGTTTGCAACTCTTCAGAACGGTCTTACTTATGCAAAGCATAACCACAGAATCAAATATCTTATGGATAACTGCGAGGTTTATGAGGGCGCAATTGCAGCCACAAATCTTTTCGAAGAAATAGTGGACAACGGCAAAACAGATTACACTGATATGCGTGATAAATGCAGCAGACTTATCGACACTGTTAAAGAAAGCATCAACACAAAGCTTTGGAGCTTTATAGGCGGATATT
>JAFOXT010000441.1 GCA_017425745.1 Clostridia bacterium
GATATTTGTGATATGTACCGCGACTTCGGCTACGGTGATGCTATTGCTTTTGATGAGCCCACTCACTCCTATATGGCAGAAATTGCTGACGGAGTCAGAATGCTTGCTATTCACTGTGACAGCAAAAATCAGCCCAAGGGTGCAATGGACGACAGACTTATGGCTTGGGCAAAGGAGCAGCTTGATAAAGCAAGGGAAGACGGTTGTTCGGTTTTTGCAATATGCCATTACCCGATTATTCCTCCTGTGCCGGTTTTCGACCTGGTCGGCGATGCAAAAATCAAGGATTGGCGAAAGGTTGCATCCTTTCTTGCAGATAACGGCGTTGAGCTTGTTCTTACAGGCCATATGCATATTCAGAGCATAAACGAGTTCTGTTCTGAAAAGGGCAACAGACTTATTGATGTATGCACAGCCTCCCTTGTGGGAAGTCCCGGAAAATACAGAAAAATAACCATAGACGAAAACTCAGCTCTTAAAATCAGAACTTTGGGCGTTCCTGATTTCGGTTGGGACTTGAAAGGACTTACACCTCAGGAATATTTTGATAATCATTTTGCTTCTGCAATTGTTGCAAGAGTGCGCGGTGCTCTTGGCGGCGGCAAGGGGATTGTAAAGCACCTGAAGGCTTTTGCAAGAAAGAGATTAGATAAAATTACAATCAGAACAGTCAAGCGACTTCTTTTTATAAAAAGAGATAAAGAGTTTGACAGAAAAAAGTTCACCGATTTTGTTGGTGAAGTCGGTGTAAGCATATTTACAGGTGACGGCCCTTATGTGGAAGGTACACCGGGATATAATTTCCTTGCAGGTATCCTTTCAAGAGCTTCATTTGTTCTTAAAAAGGTTGAGCCTAAGCTCAGTAAGAATGGCGTAAAGATTGATTTGAGAAGTATGCTTCTTGATACTGTCGGAAACAATAAAGGCTTTTCGGATAACGATGCTGAATTTACGCTTAAATAAAAAGGGGGATATGGATGCTTTATAGTAAAAACTCTGAAAAAAAGCTATCTGACGAGCTTTTCAGAAATCCTACAAGCGAATACAGAGGTACACCCTTCTGGGCGTGGAATTGTGAGCTTCAAAAAGAGGAGCTTTGCCGACAGATAGAAATTTTTAAGGAAATGGGTCTCGGCGGCTTTCATATGCACGTAAGAACAGGTCTTGTAACACCATATCTTTCAGATGAATATATGGACATTATCAAGTGCTGTGTGGAAAAGGCAAAGGAAGAAAAAATGCTTGCCTGGCTTTATGATGAGGACAGATGGCCCTCGGGCTTTGCAGGCGGTCTTGTAACGGAAAATCCTGAGTACCGCGCAAGATTTCTGGTTTTCAGCAGTCAGGATTATGAGGAGAAGTTTGCTCATATGGCTGAAGACGGAAGCAGATTTATAGCTTCTTATGATGTCAGACTTGATGAAAAGGGCTTTCTCAGTTCATATAAGCGTATAGAAAAAGACGCGGAAGCTGAGGGCGATAAGTGGTACGCATATATGGCAGTTGCAGTGCCCTGGAGCAGATAC
>JAFOXT010000442.1 GCA_017425745.1 Clostridia bacterium
ATCGCCCTCAGGTGTTTTTGCATTAAAGGTAGAACACGCAAAGCCATCTTTATCAGTATCAGGTACAAGTGACGGGAATTTTACTTCCTTTTGTAAAAAGCGTACTGCGTCCATAATGCCCTTTGTGCCCTGCTTTAAAATTCCGTCAAGACCGTATGAGCATTTATAATTCATAATCCACACATTATTATCAATCTGCTTCAAAGTGCTAAGGGTTTCCTCCTGAGCCTTTTTGGCAAGCATTCTTTGATTACCGTTCATTTTATTATCTCCTTTTCTTTTACTATGCTGTTCAGTATATCATAACATTCAGTAATATTCAATGTTTTTGCATATTTTTATAAAATGTATTTTCGATTAGTGTATATTTATGCTTGTTTGTTTATTTCAATATTAAATTTGTTTTTCCTAAGCAACTTGAAAACACACTGTTTTATATGCTATAATTGATTAAATTTAAAATTATTAAGGGAGAAAAATATGAACGGTCTTATTATAAAAAACAATGAGCTTTTGTTTACACGCTACACTGAGCTTATCCGTATCAGTGCCTGCGGTAAAAATGCAATCCGTTTTCAGGGATTTCCTGACAATCAGGTAATCCCTGAAAATTATACTCTAATGCCGCAGGATGCCGATGCAGTAATTAAGGAATATGACCACTGTGTTACTCTCAGCTGCGGAACACTTACGGTTAAGCTTGAAACAAACGGAAAGCTCACCTTCTATATTGGAGATAAGGTGATTCTCAAAGAAAAGCCTGAGCTTACATTTCACAGCAATTTCCGTCATTTCGATAACAAAGGCAGCGGTTTATGGTCCGCCAGAGTTACATTTGAGCCCAACAAAAATGAGCATTTTTTCGGTCTCGGACACAGCTGGGATAACGAATTTGACCTTAAGGGCTCCTCAATAGATATCAGAAATGTCAATGCAAAATGCACCATTCCCTACGTTTATTCATCACTTGGCTACGGCTTTTTATGGAATAATCCTTCAACAGGGCTTTGCGAGCTCTCCAACAACCGTACCCGTTGGAGCTGTGACTGTTGCAGATTTATGGACTTTGTGGTTATTGCCGGAAATCCGAAGGAGGTATGCACCACACTTTCTGACCTTACAGGCTACGCACCGAAAATGCCTCAGTGGGCAACAGGCTTCTGGCAAAGCAGACTACGTTATGAAACTCAGGAGGAATTACTCTCTGTTGCAAGAAAATATCAGGAGCTTGGCATTCCCCTTTCAGCAATTATTGCTGATTATTTTCATTGGACAGAACAGGGAGATTATAAATTTGACCCCAAATATTGGCCTGACGTAAAAGCAATGACCGATGAGCTTCACAGTATGAACACCAAGCTGATTGTATCAATGTGGCCCACAATAAACGAGCACAGCGAAAACTACAGACATATGCGCAACAATAATATGCTTATGCGTACAACACGCGGTCCCGACAGAGTTTTTGATTTTTACGGCTGGCAGAATGAAATTGATGTTACTAATCCCGCCACAAGAGAATTCGTATGGAGCAAGCTAAAAGAAAACTATATTGACAACGGCGTTGATGCCCTTTGGTTTGATGAGGCTGAGCCCGAAATACATCCCGAGCATTTTGATAACCTTATATGGTACAAGGGCAGAGCAGATATGGTTGCCTTGCTCTATCCCTACTATTATTCAAAAATGGCTTATGACGGCTTCAGATCAACAGGAAGAGATGATATTATCACTCTTACCCGCTGTGCTTATCTCGGCAGTCAGAAATTTGCTTCACTTGTCTGGTCAGGAGATATTGAGTCCACCTTTGAATCACTCTCTTGTCAGGTAAAAGCAGGACTTAATATGTCAATGTGCGGTATACCCTGGTGGAACACGGATATAGGCGGCTTTTACGGTGCAGACATAACGAGCGATTACTTTAAAGAGCTAATTGTGCGTTGGTTCCAGTTTGGACTTTTCAGTCCCGTTATGCGTCTTCACGGTTCAAGAAACAGACATTTTGAGCCTACACCCGGCCTTAAGGAGCCAAGCGGTGACCCTAACGAAATCTGGAGCTTCGGTGAGAAAAACTTTGAAATTCTTAAAGAGCTTATTTTCATTCGTGAAAAGCTCAGACCTTATATACAGTCACAAATGGATATTGCTTCAGAAAAAGGCTATCCCGTTATGCGACCGATGTTCTTTGAATATCCCGATGATGAAATCTGCTACTCTCTTGACAGTCAGTATATGTTCGGAGATGATATTATTTTTGCACCTATTGTAAATCAGGGTCAGACAGTCAAAACCGTATATATACCCGACGGCGAGTGGATTCTCACAAAGGATAAAAAGCTTTATACCAAAGGCACTTATGAAATTACGGCGGAAATTCACGAGTTTATCGCCTTTGTAAAAAAGGATTCTGATGTCATTGATTGCTTCTGATTTTCAGAATTAATTCAACCCGACACAAAGGAAAAAATTATGGTAATTTTAATTACGGGAGCATCCCACACAGGCAAACCAGCTCTTGCACAGCAGCTTCTTCAAAAATATAACGATCCTTATTTTTCAATTGACCATCTTAAAATGGGGCTAATAAGAAGCGGAAACACAACCCTTACACCGTTAAGCTCTGACAGTGATTTAACAAACTATCTGTGGCCTATAGTGCGTGAGATAATTAAAACCGCAATTGAAAATGAGCAGAATTTAATTGTAGAGGGCTGTTATATTCCTTTTGACTGGCAGAAGGATTTTTCAGGTGAATATCTGAAAAGCATAAA
>JAFOXT010000443.1 GCA_017425745.1 Clostridia bacterium
CTTGTATTCCTCTCTCTGAAGAACGCTTTCGGTTGTAACTGTGTACTGAATACCCTTGATGTCCTCACGCTTCATATGAAGAATGGGATGGTCTTTTGTGTGGATAACTGCGTCTTCTGTAATAACGGGAACCATTGAAACACCGTCAATAATTCTGTCTGTGGGAAGATAGTTCTTTTCTCCGCCCTTGCCGGTAATTCCGCAGAGCTCAACAAGAGTGGGATAAAGGTCAACGAGAGTTGCACTCTGAGCTCTTGTTTCGTTTGCTTCAAAAATACCGCCGTTGTTATCCCAACGAATCATAAAGGGAACCTTCTGTCCGCCTTCATAAGCGAGATATTTACCGCCTCGAAGGTCGCTGACGCTGCCTTCAAGAGCAGGACCGTTGTCACTTGAGAAGATGATGATGGTGTCGTCAAGTACACCAAGCTCTTCCATGGTGTTGAAAAGCTTGCCGAGATATGTGTCGAATTCCTTTACGCAGTCAACGTATGTACCCATACCGCTTGTGCCGTCAAAATCGTCACCTGCAAAAACAGGACCGTGAGGCCAGGGTGAAGCATAATAAGCAAAGAAGGGCTCATCGCTTTCCTTTACGACATCTGTAATCCAGGTGTTGATTTCTTCGTGAATCCATTCTGTAAGCTTGCTCTGGTCCTTTTTGCCAAGCTCATTTTTCATTTCCTCTGTGCCGTGAACAATTTCATATTCGCCGTCAACTTCTCTTACGTGATAGAAGGGAGCCATATCATTTACATGGTGGCTGCCGTAGAAGTAATCGAAGCCCTGGTTTGTGGGAAGATATTCGCCGTAGTCACCAAGATGCCACTTGCCGAAGCAACCGGTGTTGTAGCCTGCCTGCTGGAAGGTTTCTGCAATTGTAATTTCGTCACCGAGCATACCGTCGCAGTTGTTACCCATTTCAATTGAGTTGAAAATTCTTGTCTGTGCAAAGGGAGCAAAGGTCTGAACTGTGGGGTAAATTACGTTGTCTGCATAGCCTCTGTAGGGATAACGGCCTGTAAGAGCGCCGAAGCGTGCAGGTGAGCATACTGAGTAGCTTGAATAGAAGTTTTCGAAGTTAAGACCGTTTTCACCGATTGAATCGATGTTGGGAGTTTCGTAAATTGAGCCGTTGAGTGAAACGTCACCGTAGCCGAGGTCATCCATAAGAATAAAGAGAACGTTGGGCTTTGAGTCGGTGTTTTTATCAACACCGTCAAGGTAATCGTCGTGACCTTCCCAGAGTCTGTCAGTAACGGGCTTTGTTCTCATATTCATTGTAAGAACATAAAGAACGCTTGTACCCATAAGAAGGAAGCTGAGAACAAAGGAGAGAACGCCCTTTGCCTTGTCGCTCTTTTTTCTTGCAATAAAGAGAAGACCCCAGAGAGTAATAGCAACGGGAAGAATGAGAATAAGGTTGCCGAGAACTCTTAAAATAAAGCTGCCTTCTCCTGCAAAAAGGGGATTTTCAGCACTGAGCCAGCCGGTGTGACCTGATGTGATTGCACCGAAGCCTGCATCAACGCCCCAGATAATGTGGAAAAGAACTTCACCTAATGAAACAAAGCCGTAGCCGAAAATCATAGGTGCGTATACCTTTTTCTTGATGATAAGTGAAAGGAAGATAATTGCTGACATAATACAGCAATAACCTACGCCTACAACTGCAACAAGGTTAAGTCTTGTTACAAACTGAGCAATCATAATGCCGAGGCCAAGCACCATGAGGATAATGGGGAACACCTTTTTGGAGGTGTCCAGTGAAAATTTCTTGTTCATACCTTTTCCTTTTGTCCCTTAAGGGACACCTTTCGTAATTAATGTAAAAATTATAACCCAAAAAAATTCGTCCGTCAACAGAAGTGAAAGAAATATATGTACATTTTCGCTCTTTTGTGATATTATGAAACAAGAACGGAGTGATAAAAATGAGCTTCATAATTTGCGACGACATCAAGATGCTTGACGGAAAGGTAAAAAAGCTTTCCATGAGCGAGCTGAAAAATAAAAATTATGAGTTTTCAAAAATTACTGCAAGACCCTTCAAAAGCAAAAAGGGTGTTATGTGGCAGCTTGAAAAATCAAAGAACAATCAGGTTTTCCATCAGAATATGAGTGAGGAAGAGTTTCTTTTGTGGCTCTCCTCTGAGGGAAAAGAAACCTTCCGTCAGATTTGTCTGACCGGTGAGGGTGTGACAGTGCATTACACGGTTTTTCCCGATAAGGTAAAGAGAAAAGAAACCGGTAACGCCCTTAAGGTAAATACTCAGAGTCATAACAAGGAAAAGTCCTATATCCTTAAGCAGGGCGAAAATATTCCCGCACTTGTTGACCTGGGTGTGTTTTCAAAGGAGCTTACTATTGTAAAAAGCAAGTACGATAAATTCAAGCAGATTAACCGCTTTATTGAGATAATTGATGATGCTTTCGGAAGGCTCAACAAGGATGATGTCACAATTCTCGACTTCGGTTGCGGTAAATCATATCTCACCTTTATTGTGTATTACTACTTCACTGAAATCAAAAAGGTAAAAGCAAAGGTAATCGGATACGACCTTAAGGAGGATGTAGTAAAAAACTGTAACGAAATTGCAAAGAGATACGGCTACAATGACCTTAAGTTTTATGTCAACGACGTAACCAAGGGTGAGCTTTATGAGGGAAACGTTGATATGGTTATCACTCTTCACGCTTGTGATATTGCAACGGACTTTGCTCTTTTTCACGCAATTGAAAACAATGTTCAGCATATTTTCTCTGTACCCTGCTGTCAGCACGAAGTCTGTTCTTCAATTAAAAAGGGCGGTGATTTCGATCTTCTTCTTTCTCACGGACTTATCAAGGAGCGCTTTTCAGCCCTTCTCACCGACAGTATAAGAGCAGAAATACTTAAGGAGTGCGGCTATGAGGTTGACATTATTGAGTTTGTTGACTTTGCCCATTCACCTAAAAATCTTATGCTCAGATGCAAGCTTAAAAAGAGCAGAAAGCCTCAGCTTGAAGCAGTGAAGACACTTACGGAAAAATACGGATTTACACAAAAGCTTTTTGAACTTATAGCAAAGGAGAAATAAAATATGAGTAAAATAAGCAGTCTTGCCGCTACGGCTAAGACTACTCTTCTGAATGTAAAATCTCAGTGGAAAACTCCTGCTGAGGGAAAATATGTGCCATATAAAGAGGTTGCTGCTTATTCTGTAGGTGGTGCAGGTGTTTACTTTATCACTTCAATGGTGGGTCAGATTACACTTGCGGCAAACAGTATGATTGTGGGTGCTTCTATAGGCCTTAAGGCTATGGATTTGCAAACCATCAACGTAATTGTAACTCTTATTATGCTTCTTATTGCTCCCACAAGAGCAATGCTTTTTGATAATACAAGAAGCAAAATGGGTAAATTCCGCCCATACATAATGACAATGGGCGTGCCTACGGCAATTCTCGGAACTCTTTTCGTTTATCTGCCTTATGAAGCAATGACCTATGAACGGAAGTTTATGACTGTATTTGTGATGTATACTCTTCTGCAGTTTTTCTCTCCGTTTTACAGCACGGCTTATTCAAGTCTTGTTCAGGTTATTTCACCTAACTCGTCTGAACGCTCATGGATAATCGGTATCAGCTCAATCATTTATTCCTTTGCACCTACTGTAATTAACCCTGTTGTTCCTCTTATAGGCCCTCTTGAGGATATCGGTACTTACAGAATTGCTTTTCCGATTTTCTGTACTCTCGGTGTTTGTGTAAGTATGTTTGCAGTGTTCGGCACAAAGGAAAGAATTATTGTGCCTCAGCAGTACGTTCAGAAAATGAATTTCTTTGAGGGACTCAGAAAAGCGGCAAAAAACAAATATTTCTGGATTATC
>JAFOXT010000444.1 GCA_017425745.1 Clostridia bacterium
GCTTTGCCCGAGAGGTATACCCTTCCTTAAGGATTACGGTCTTAAAGATTATGTGAATTCAAAGGATTACGAAAACTATTCTGTAAATAAGCTTTTCGGCGAAAAAATAACCGTTGATATTCCCTACAACGCTCAGCTTACCCCCTATCTTAAAATCACAGCACCGGCAGGTAAAAAAATCCGTATAACAACTGAAAACACTGCAACAGGTGCAGTTTCAACCACATATATAACTAAAGAGGGCGAGCAGGAATTTGAAACTCCGGGATGGTTTAACGGTGAACATATCACCTATAAAATACCGAAGGGCGTAACCGTTATTTCTCTTAAGTACCGCGAAACAGGCTACAACAGTGCCTTCAGCGGTGATTTCAGATGTGACGATGAATTCCTTAACTCTCTGTGGCAGAAATCTCTGCGCACCCTTTATGTTACTATGCGCGACAACTTTATGGATTGTCCTGACAGAGAAAGAGCTCAATGGTGGGGCGACGTTACAAGCGAAATGATTATGACAATGTACTCCATGGACAGCAATTCATACCTTCTTTATCAGAAGGGTGTGGAGGCTATGCTTTCTCACATCGACGAAACAAAAGTGCTTCAGACCGTTGTGCCTATCAACGGTGACTATTTTGAGCTTCCTGTGCAGCAGCTTGCAGGCATTGTAGGCTTTTTAACCTACTATGAGTACACCGGCGACAAAGCTTTTGTTGAAAAGGTTTATAATGCTTCGATAGATTATCTGAAGCTTTGGGAAATCGGTGAAAACAACCTTGTTGTTCACCGCAGCGGTTCATGGGATTGGCCCGACTGGGGCGACAAGGCTGATATGACAGCCATTGAAAATGCATGGGTTTATTATGCACTTTCTTCTGTTCAAAAGATGGCAGAAATCATAGGTGAAACCGATGATTTGGAATTTATAAAAGAAAGAAAAGATACCATATCAAAGGGCTATAAAGCTCTCTGGACCGAGGAGGGCTTCAGAAGTGAAGATGTAAAGAAATGTGATGACAGAGCAAATGCCCTTGCAGTTTTAGCAGGTCTTGCAGAAAAAGAGCAGTATGACACAATCAAGGCAGTGCTTACCTCCACAAAAAATTCAAGTCCCTATATGGAATACTATGTTCTTGAAGCGCTTCGCAAAATGGGCGAATACGAAGCTGCAGACAGCAGAATCAAAGAGAGATATGAGGATATGGTCAACAAGGATTATTCTACTCTCTGGGAATTCTGGAACTCCTGGCAAGGCACCATGAATCACGCCTGGAGTGGCGGCCCGCTTGTTATTATGAGTAAGTATTTTGCAGGCATTGCACCCCTTGAGGCAGGATATGAAAAGGTTAAAATTGATCCTCAGTATGCTGTTTCAGATACCTTAAGCTGTACTGTTCCCAGCGTAAAAGGGTTAATTACACTGAATTACGAAAAGACATCTGATAATTATATTATTAATGTAACCCTTCCTGAGAATATGAAAACCGTTTTGTATATACCCGAGGGAGCTGAAGTAAGCATCAATTCAGAGCTTTATTATCAGAACAGTGAATATATAAACGGCAACTATACAGACAGTGTAGAAATTGTTGAAAAATCACTCAGCAACTGATAAGGAGATTTATTATAATAAGAAACCTTAAAACATACGGTTGAAAATACCCCTGACTTTTAAAAAGTCAGGGGTTAAAATTTACAGCTCGACATCCTTACAGATTTCGGGAATAATGAACTCAATATCAGGATGGTTCTTATTTATCATATTTTTCAGTCTGCTTACGCTTACCTCACGGGTAACGGGCGGAAAAGCATTATCAAAGTGGTCAACAAAAATTTTCTTCGGTTTATATCTGTCTATAAAAGCCTTTGTTTTTTCGGGCACAAATATACTTCCGCCGTTTGCAAGAATCAAAAGGTCAATATCGTCAGGATAAACCTCCTCAGGATACTCACGGAAGGACCCTGTCAGGAAGATTTTTTTGCCCTGAGATTCAATTTCATAAGCCACAATTTCTCCGCCCTCAGGCATTTTATGATTCATATATGCCTGCCAGAAAAGGCGCGGAAGCATCAAGATGCTCTGCGGCACAACAGTAAGAATGTATATAGGGTCAAACACAATGTGTCTGAATCTGCGGGGACGGATAGTGTAATCACCTATTTTTATTACATCATCAGGCTTGATAAGTCTGAATCGCTCCTCAGGAACACCATTTTTCATAAGAGTTTTCTTAGGTGTTTCTGTACAGTAAACCGGAACTGTTTTATCTTTTTCAGTAAGCTCGGGAATGCTGTATATATGATCAAAATGGCCGTGAGTTACAAAAACTGCATCAAAGCCCACAAAGCCTTCAATCGGTGTTGTTTCTATTTTCTTGTTCATTCTTACAAAGGGGTCAAAAAGCAGCTTTGTTTTTCCGTCGTCAATTCCTATTGTAGCTGTGCCGTACCAGGTAATTTTCATATCCAACATCCTTTAGTTTTTCTTTAAGCTCATTATATCAAACAAGCAGAAGCGGTGAATAAAATTTATGTAAACAATTGTGATTCAGGACCGGACATTATCACAGTCTGAATTTGGTTTTCACAAGGTCAATGAACTGTGCAGTTGTTTTACCGGTCAGTGATATTGCACCTGTTGCAATTTTAGCGAAAATCAAAGGCACACCAACTGAGGCTATATTATTCTGCAGAAATTCATCTGTAAAGCGGTCATCATACTTCTGCGGTACAGTGTCACAGGTTTTCATATACCACAAAAGAAGCTCTTCTTTCATTTTTGCAATAATCGGCTGATACTCTTCTTCGTCTATGAGGTTCACTCTTTCTCCCTTGGAAAGCACATAGAATTCATCCTTTTCATAGAGCCTCATAATATACTTATACTCACCTGAACGAATCATTGCCGCTTTTGTATGTGTACCGTCTTCCTTCATCTGTAAAAGAAGTCTTGGCGCATAAATTGCATCCTCACCTACAAAAAGATTTTTCTCAGAGCAGTGGGTTTCACCTATAAGTCTGCCACCCTCAGAGAAAACATAATCTCTGTGAGGTGTATTTTTATCCTTCATAGTAGGAATCAGGCTTTTTGAAAAGCTTTGTCTTTGGGGTCTGATGCCTGCAAGGTCATACACCGTAGCACACAAATCTGTAAGCTCGGCAAGATTATCGTTTATTCCCTTATCAACCGCTATGCTCTTCGGCGGTTTGATAATAAAGGGCACATTGGTAAGGCAGTCCGGGAAGCAGTTCTGACATTTTTCCACCAAGCCGTAATCTGTAGTGTAATCTCCGTGGTCAGAAAGAACAATAATTGCCGTATTGTCATAGATTCCTTCATCTCTGAGCGTACTGATTAATCTGCCCACCTGAGAATCCACCTTGGCACACATAGCAAGATATGTTCTTCTTATTTCAGAAAGTCTGCCTTCCTCCCAACCGGAAATA
>JAFOXT010000445.1 GCA_017425745.1 Clostridia bacterium
CTGTCAAAATCGAAGATTTTGACTGAGGGGGCTTACCACAACCACACCTAAATGCATTTAGCTCTCAAAAAACTTTTTCAAAAAAATTGAAAAAAGTTTCAAAAAAGTATTGACAAAACCAAAATGCTGTTATATAATAGCCTACGTTGAATGACACGGATGTGATAAAACAGCATTCGGTAGTCGGTGTTTTTAGCGATGAGGGTCCACCCGTTCCCATTCCGAACACGGTAGTTAAGCTCATCAGTGCTGACAATACTTGGCTGGAAGCGGCCCGGGAAGATAAGGCGATGCCGACACAACAGTGAACCACAGTAACAACTGTGGTTTTTATTTTTATCCCCGGCATTTTCTGTCCCCTTTTTGCATAAAATTAAACCGAATATTTAATTAACCCCTTGACAATAATGAACTGACGAATTATATTAGGAGTGAGCACAATGGATAAAAAAGGCGGAAACGTAATTTTTATGCCCGATATTGAATATAAATCCTGGGTCAACCGTAATAAGGAGCTTTTAAAGGAAATCATCTCAACAGGTAAGGTTTCTACCCTTTGGCTCAGAAAAGGCAGCAACAAGGCTTTTCTTGTACGGTATTTCAGAGAGTGCGGATATTCAATTTCAATTGACGATTAAGTTTCTGAGTGTAAGGAGAGAAAACAATGGATCGCAATATAGTAATCACCCTTTCAAAAAAGATTATACGCATTGTAATTGTTGCAAAGCTTGCAGGAGTGTGCGTAAAGGTGGGCAAAAAGGTTTACGACAGTATTCCCAAATATGACACCATTGACGGCATCGACACCGATTTACTCATTGACGAAAACACCACTGACCTCAGCAAAATTGATTTGTCCACACCAGAGGGCTTACCTGAAATTGTATAATGATTTATGGCAACTGTCACTGAAACCGACAGTTGCTTTTTTATTGCTTGAAATATTAGCCATCAGACTTTCGGGAAATATGCATCTCAGAGCACAAAAAAAGCACTTCTGAAAAAAGAAGTGCTTTTATTAATTGATTCAGTTTTTCTTGAATTGTTTTTTCATTCTCAGTTCTTTTGAAAGAATTGTCTTTCTCAGTCTGAGTGAGGTAGGTGTTACCTCAAGAAGCTCGTCATCCTTGATGAATTCCATACACTGTTCAAGTGAAAGTGTGCTTGGGGGTACAAGTCTGAGTGCATCATCTGAGCCTGAAGCACGGGTATTGGTAAGATGCTTCTGCTTGCAGACATTACATACAACGTCCTCGCTCTTTGCACATTCACCTACAATCATACCCTCATAAACGGGTACACCTGCACCGATGAAGAGTCTGCCTCTGTCCTGAGTGTTGAAAAGGCCGTAAGCTGAGCTTTCGCCTGTTTCGTGAACAACAATTGAACCTCTTTCTCTTGTAAGAATATCGCCCTTATAAGGCTCGTAGCCTGCAAAAAGCTGGTTCATAATGCCGTTACCGTTGGTGTCGGTCATAAATTCACTTCTGTATCCGATAAGACCTCTTGAGGGAATTCTGAACTCAAGGTGGGTCATACCGCCGTCTCTTGCACCCATATTTTCAAGCTCAGCCTTTCTTGAACCAAGCTTTTCAATTACTGCACCTACATACTGTTCAGGAACTTCAACAATAAGAAGCTCCATAGGCTCCATTACTACGCCCTTTTCTTCCTTAAGAATTACCTTGGGGCGTGAAACCTGGAACTCATAGCCCTGACGGCGCATTGTTTCAATAAGAATTGAAAGGTGAAGCTCACCTCGGCCGCTTACCTTGAAGCTGTCGGTTGTATCGGTTTCCTCAACACGCATTGAAACGTTGGTTTCAACCTCTTTGAAAAGTCTGTCACGGATATTTCGTGATGTTACAAACTTACCTTCCTTACCTGCAAAGGGGCTGTTGTTAACGATGAAATTCATTGAAATTGTGGGTTCATCAATTTTTACAAAGGGAAGGGGTTCAACACATTCGGGGTCACAGGCTGTATCACCGATATTAAGGTCAGCAATACCTGAAACACAAATAAGGTCACCGAGAGAAGCTGTTTCAACCTCAACTCTTCTGAGACCCTCAAACTGATAAAGTCGTGAAACCTTAGCCTTTATTTCGTCACCGTCGTTGTTACAAAGAACAATCTGCTGATTATGCTTTACGGTACCTCTTTCTACTCTGCCGATACCGATTCTGCCGATATAATCGTCATAGTCAAGGCTTGAGAAAAGAATCTGTGTGGGGCCGTTAAGCTCACCCTTAGGCGGCTCAATGTTATCAAGAATTGCATCGAGAAGAGGACGCATATCACCCTCTCTTACACTGCTGTCAAGACTTGCATAGCCGTCTCTTGCACTTGCATAAACAACGGGAAATTCAAGCTGGTCTTCATCAGCACCAAGCTCAATGAAAAGGTCAAGAACCTCGTCAATAACCTCAGCGGGTCTTGCACCGGGACGGTCGATTTTATTAACAACAACCACAACGGTTTTCTTAAGACCGAGAGCCTTTTTGAGCACGAATCTTGTCTGAGGCATACAGCCCTCAAAAGCGTCAACAAGCAGAAGCACACCGTCAACCATCATAAGAATACGCTCAACCTCGCCACCGAAATCAGCATGGCCGGGAGTGTCAACGATGTTGATTTTTACGTCCTTGTAACGGATTGATGTGTTCTTTGAAAGAATTGTAATGCCTCTTTCTCTTTCAAGGTCGTTAGAGTCCATTACACGGTCTGCAACCTGTTCATTCTCTCTGAAGGTACCGCTCTGCTTGAGCATTTCGTCAACCATTGTAGTTTTACCGTGGTCAACGTGAGCGATAATTGCAACGTTTCTTACATCATTTCTGATATCCATAATATCACCTGATTTTCCAAAATTTTAAACAACTTAATTATTGTATCACGAAAGGAGAATTATGGCAAGTTGAATTTATAATTTTAAGAAGAGAATTTTTATATTGTACGTCAATTCAAGCGTTTAAGAATCCACTTGTAAGGATTGCATCAGTAATAAATGAAAAAAAGCACCCGAAGGTGCCTTTTATTCGTGTGAAGTTTTCCAAAGGTGGATTATGCCCTCATCGTTAAGAAGCTTCACCATAATTATTATAATCGGAGCAATAAACACACCGAGAACGCCCATTGTTTTAAGTCCGATATACATTGCTGAAATTGTTACAAAGGGCGGAAGTCCCAGCTGACCTGCAACCAGCTTAGGCTCAACAATCTGTCTGATTACGGTTATAATGGCATACATAGCACCAACACCGATAGCCATAGGATAATTGCCGAGAATAAGGGCAATCACTGTCCAGGGTATAAGAATTGTACCTGTGCCGAGAACAGGAATAATGTCAACAATTGCCGTAACAACAGAGATAATTACAATATAGCTTGAATTGAAAATTCCGAGAAGCTTAAGAATTGAAAGACCAATAAGCATTTCGCTGAAGGTTACAAGCATAATCAGAAGATAGGCCTTGCCCATTTTTCCGAGAGAGCTTCTGAGAAGAGTTTTTGCTCTGTAGTAATCCTCACGCCTTTTTTCTGAAAGCTGAGCAGTTACAAAGCCCGTAATAACCTCGTAATCCGCTGTCATAAAGCAGGTTGTGATTATACATACAAGAAAAGCAACAAGGAACGAGGGCACCTTACTTGCCGTTGAAACAACACCGCTTAAGGGCTTTGTAATCCAGGAAAGGTCGAACATACTGCCAAGGGAGCCTATCTGCTCAGGCACTTCAGCTGTCTGTCCCGCCATATATTCACGAATTCCGACAAAAAGGGTTTCAACACTTTCTTTCAGTGTTCCTTCAATAAAATCAGGCAGCCTTTCAACAAAGGAATAAACGGCTCCTTCAATTGCAGCTATAAGCGATTCCATATCCTGAAGCCTTATTATAAGGTAGTCAATAAAGCCCTTGACCTCCCCTGCTACTCTTACGCCTACAAGTGCAACAAGCAAGGTCAGAACGGATATACCGA
>JAFOXT010000446.1 GCA_017425745.1 Clostridia bacterium
AAAATGGAAACAAAAAAATATGTACCTAAAAAAGAGCTGACAGCCTTTTGCGTTGCCGGTATGGGACAGGGTATGATATACGCCCTTATGTCAAGCTATATCAGTGACTATTATCTGAATGTGCTTCAGCTCACACCTATGTTCGTGCTTTTGCTTATGCTTCTTGCAAGAGTATGGGACGCTATCAACGATCCTCTTATGGGTATGATTGTTGACAGAAGTAACCTTAAAAGCGGAAAAATGATTCCCTTTATCCGTTTTGCTCTTATTCCCGTTGCTGTAGTAACTATTCTTATGTACTTAAGCCCTGACCTCGGTAAGACTGAGCTTATGATTTACTCAGCAATTGTATACGTAGCATGGGGTATGATTTATACAGTCGGTGACGTATCATTCTGGGGTATTCCCAATGTAATCACACCCGACTCAGAAGAGAGAAGCTCAGTAATATCAATCAGCAAAATCTTCAACAGCATCGGCTCAGCAGTTCCTGAGGTTCTTTTCCTTGTTGTCGGCCTTATTATGGCTGCTTGGGTTAAGGCTCAGGAAGTAACTCCTGATCCTCTTACAGTACAGAAGAAAAAGTACCTTGTAATGGCTGTTGTGACAGTAGGTCTCGGTACAATTCTTTACTCTTTCGTATGCACAGGTGTAAAAGAAAGAGTAAAAATACCCTCACATAAGCGTCAGCCCGGTGAGCCTTCACAGCTCACACGTATTTTCAAGTGTAAGCCCCTTGTGCTTGTACTTCTTATGGGTGTTCTTTCAAGCGGACGTTATATGGTATCAGCAGCTGCAATTCACGTTGCACGTTACTCATTCTACATAGGTCCCGACCTTGCAACTCTTGCAACAGAAGCAGAAAGAATAGCTGCTATCGAATCAAGTATTTCAACAGTTAAGACGGTATTCCAGATCAGTTCAATTGTAGGTCTTTTCGGTGCAACTCTTCTTATGCCGAAGCTTATGAAGAAAATTGACTACAAGAAGCTTGTTATCGTAAGCTGTCTTGCAGGCTTTGCAGCAAGTATCGTTACAACAATTGTCGGCTGGTTTACAATGAACCTTTATGCTTGCATTCCTTTCATAATTATTTCATGTATTCCTCTTGGTGTAATCAACACAGTTTGCTTCGCTATGATCTGCGACTGTCTTGACTATATGGAGCTTAAAACAGGCTTCCGTGACAATGCTCTCGGTGCTGCTTGTCAGGGCTTTATCAACAAAATCGGTAACGCATTTGCAACATCAGGCATCGTAGTTATGTATATGGTAATCGGTCTTGAGCCTTCACAGATGCTTTCATCAACAGCAGTTGTTTCAGCTCTTGAAATGCCTGCAAATCTCCGCTTTGCAATGTTTACTCTTGTTTCAATTGTTCCCGGTATCAGTATGCTTCTTTGTGCTATTCCTATGTTCTTCTACAAAATTGCAGGCAAGGAAAAGCTGAGAATCGTTTCTGAGCTTGCAGCAAAGAGAGAAGAAAGAGGCATTGTGATTGACGCTTGATTATATTGACTTAATAAAAATCAAATCGGAAAAGGAGAGTTGATTAATTATGCCAACAACAATGATAATTTCAATAGTTTTAGGTGCAGCATTTCTTCTTTGGTATATTTTGCGTTGCTGCAAGGGAAGGGATGTACCGGGACTTCTGATCAAAAGTATTGTAAGTGTGCTTTACATAACAACAGCAGCTTTTGCCATTATGGAACGTCCCGAAACCTTCAGATACGGTCTGTGGATAATCATAGGCGGTGTTTTCGGTCTTCTCGGTGATGTTTATCTTGACCAGAAGTGGATTCACCTTGAAAGCAAGGACAATTATCTCAGAATGGGATTTTCGGTTTTTGCAATAGGGCATCTGTTTTATGTTGTTGCAACCGTTGAAACAGCAAAGCTCGGAATCAAGGATATGCTTATTCC
>JAFOXT010000447.1 GCA_017425745.1 Clostridia bacterium
GCCCTTACCTCTACAGTGGCGGTGCTACCCTCTTTTTTTATCACCTCTTCGGTGATGCTCTGTAATTTACCAAGAGATTTTTTCAGATTTCTTTCAGCCTCCTCTCTGCTTTCAGAAACAGTAAAAAGCTCACCGCTTTCTTCAATTATTCTGTCTCTTACCTTCAGCTTTAAATTCTGGTCTGCCTCGCTGTCAGAGTTTGCAATTACGTGAAGCCTCAGCACCTTTTCTCTTATGCTGTCGCAGTCCTTTTCAAAAGAAAGACAGCTGATTATACAGATAAAAAGAGAAAGAATGATTGAAATTTCAATAAGTTTAATTTTCATTTTATGTACATCTCCTTTAAGTTTGTAAATGTTCTTGGCATAAAGCTTAAGAAATATACATACCCTACGGGAATCTTTTCTTCAGTCTATTGACAAACTGATTTTATAAATATAAGATAAAGAAAAGGAGCGAAAACTATGAGTAAATTCAGATATATAATGTGGGATTGGAACGGCACTCTCCTTGACGATTTAAAGGCTAACTTTGACACAATCAACAAGCTTCTCAGTGACAGAAATCTGCCTCAGATGAAATCACTTGAAGAGTACCGCAGTCTTTTTTGCTTTCCCGTAATCGGCTTTTATGAAAAAACAGGCTTTGACCTTGAAAACGAAAAATTTGAAAACATTGCTAAGGATTATGTCCGCGAATACTACAGCAGGTTTTTCGAATGTGAGCTTTTCAGCGAAAGCGAAGCAATTCTCAGATATATTCTTACCAGCGGAAGAGAACAGCTTATTGTATCTGCCACAGAGCAGGAGTCACTTTTAAAGCAGGTTGAGGAATTTGAAATCGACCATCTCTTTACGGAAATTCTCGGAATGAGTGACATTTATGCAAGAAGCAAGGTTCAGCTTGCAGAACGATGGTTGAAGGAAAACGGTGTTGACCCGTCAGAGGTGCTTTTTATCGGCGACACCACCCACGACGCTGAGGTTGCCCAAAGCATCGGTTGCAGCTGTGTGCTTATTCCCTCAGGCCACAATTCAGAAGAAAGGCTTCATCTCACGGGCTGTACTGTTCTTAAAAGCATTGAAGACGTAAAAAACTATTTAGAGGAGAATTAATATGAAAAAGGTTATTGTTGCCTGCGATTCCTTCAAGGGCACTATGTCCTCAGTAAGGGTTTATGAAATTATAAAGGAAGTGCTCACCTCAAAGCACGGCGCAGAAGTAATAGGTGTACCTATGGCTGACGGCGGTGAAGGTACTGTTGATGCTTTTCTCTGTGCCCTTGGCGGAGAAATGAAATACACCACAGTAAAAAGTCCCCTTATGAGAGATATTGAGGGCTTTTACGGAGTCCTTCCCGACGGCACTGCAGTAATTGAGCTTGCAGCCGCAAGCGGTATTACAATTGAAAAAGAGCGTGACGCAGTAAACACCACCTCCTACGGCACAGGTCAGCTTATTCTGAAAGCTATAGAAAGCGGCGCAAAAAAGGTTATTTTAGGCATTGGCGGAAGTGCCACAACAGATGGCGGTATGGGCTGTACAGCAGCTTTAGGAGCTAAATTTCTCGACAAAAACGGTATTGAGGTGCCCCTTACCGGAAAAGGCCTTTCTATGGTTGAAACAGTTGACCTCAGCGGTATTCCTCAGCTTGTAAAGGACACCGAAATCACCGTGCTTTGCGATGTAGATAACCCTCTTTACGGCACAAACGGAGCAGCTTATGTTTACTCACCGCAAAAGGGTGCTGACACAAAAACCGTTGAGTTTCTTGATGCAGGTCTTAAAAATCTTGCAGAAAAAACTGAAAAAGCCCTCGGCAAGGATTACTCACAAGAAAAGGGTGCAGGTGCTGCAGGCGGTCTCGGCTTCGGTATGATCAGCTTTCTCGGTGCCTCGCTTGTCAGCGGAAGTGAGTGCATTCTCACAATGACCGACTTCGAAAGAAAAGCAAAAGAAGCTGACCTTGTAATTACAGGCGAAGGCAAAATGGATTTTCAGAGCGTTATGGGCAAGGTGCCCTTTGCCGTTGCAAAGAAAAGCTCCGGCACAAAGGTTATTGCAGTTGTAGGTCTTAACGAGGCAAAGCTCAGCGACATTCAGAAAAACGGCATCAGCGAGGTTTATGAAACCAACTATCTTCATCTGCCCTTCAGTCAGATAAAAGACAGAGCCGAAGATATGCTGAGAGAGACTGCAGAAAAAATTCTTATCTGACAGGAAAAAATTTACTTATTTGTATTGATTTATTTTTGTTTTTGTGGCTTAATATAGATTGGTTAACTTTAAAACAGAAATTTTTAAAAGGAGTACATAAAATGGAACAGATTAAAAGACTTAAGTATTTTGTTGACGGTCAGTGGCTGGAATCAAAAACAGAAAAGTATATGCCTGTTTACAATCCCAGCACAGGTGAAGTAATTGCTGAAGCACCCTGCTGTACTGCAGACGAAGTTGAAGCAGCAATCCAGTCAGCAAAGGCTGCTTTCCCCGCATGGTCAAACACACCCGTTATGAAGAGAACTCAGGTTCTCTATAAATTCCGCGAGCTTCTTATTGAGCATATGGACGAGCTTTCAGAGCTCTGCGCTCTTGAACACGGTAAGGTTCTTTCAGAGGCTAAGGGTGACATTCTTAAGGTTAAGGAACCCGTTGAACACGCTCTTTCAGCTCCCTCACTTCTTATGGGCGATGCTATGAGAGATACATCAAACGGCTATGACACAACTCTTTACTATGAACCCGTTGGCGTTTTCGGCGGTATCGTACCCTTCAACTTCCCCGGTATGATTCCCATGGGCTGGATGGTTCCCTGCTGTATCGTTTCAGGTAACACAATGGTACTTAAGCTCGCTTCAATGACACCGATGACAGCTATGAGAATCAACGAGCTCCTCGTTGAAGCAGGTCTTCCCAAGGGTGTAGTTAACCTTGTAACCTGCAGCAGAGTTGAAGCTGACCTTCTTCTCAAGCATCCTGACGTTAAGGGTATCACATTCGTAGGTTCAACATCAGTTGGTCTTCACGTATACAAGGAAGCTTCAGCAACAGGCAAGAGAGTTCAGTGCCTTTGCGAAGCTAAGAACCACGCACTTGTTCTTGATGATGCTGCTCTTGAAAGATCAGCAAGAGGTATCATCAACTCATCATTCGGCTGCGCAGGCGAAAGATGTATGGCTCTTCCCGTTGTTGTTGCTCAGGAAGGCATTGCAGACAAGCTTGTAGCACTTCTCAAGAAGTTCGCTCAGGAGCTTACACTCGGACCCGCTTATCTTCCCGAATCAAAGCTCGGCCCCGTTGTAACAGCTAAGCATAAGGAAAGCGTTATCAACTGGATCAACAAGGGTATTGAAGAAGGCGCAACACTTGTTCTTGACGGTAGAAACGCAGTTGTTGAAGGCTATGAAAACGGCTTCTATGTAGGCCCCACAATTCTTGACAACGTAACAGAAGAAATGACTGTTGGTACTCAGGAAATCTTCGGACCTGTTCTTTGCATCAAGAGAGTAAAGACATTTGAAGAAGGCCTTCAGATTATGAACAACAACCCCTTCGCTAACGGCTCAGTTATCTTTACACAGAGCGGTTACTACGGAAGAGAATTCGCTAAGAGAACAGACGGTGGTATGGTTGGCGTTAACGTTGGTATTCCCGTACCCGTTGGCGTATTCCCCTTCACAGGCCACAAGCTCTCATTCTTCGGTAACCTCCACTGCCTCGGTAAGGATGCATTCAGATTCTTCACAGAAACAAAGGCTGTAACAACACGTTGGTTTGACGAAGAAGAAATGAAGGCTACAGAAGTTGACACCTGGGACGGCTCAGTTGGCGGCGGCGAATAAAAAGCACAGAGTGCTTTTTAAATGAAGCGTGCCTCACGGCACATAAAAAATGAAGCAGACTTCGTCTATGAAGTACACCTTCGGTGCATTAATCATTAAAGCACGCTTTGCTTCATATTGAACGCAAGTTCAATGCTTCATGTTTACACAGCAAACGCTTCATACGAGCACAGCGAGTGCTTCATTCAATCATACAAAAGAGGACTGCAGACGCAGTCCTCTTATTTTATTCACACAGAAAATATTAAAGCCGCCCTTAACAGGCGGCTTTGCAGCTTGATAAAAAGCTATTATTCGTTGATACCGAGAACGTTCTTCTGGTTGCTGTATTCAGCCTGGAAGTTCTTGTTAACCTCGTTGATCTGATCAAGGCTTGTCTTAGCAACATTCTGGTAACCTGCA
>JAFOXT010000448.1 GCA_017425745.1 Clostridia bacterium
GCATACAGGCAGGCCTCTTCGCCCTGATCGCGCATCATGCGCAGCGTTTTGGCCATGGAATAGGCGATGGAGCCGCAGCCAAGAATCGCAATATTCGTCATGGGTTGATCCCTCCGTTTTTCTTTCATGCTGTCTCTATTTTATCATAGATCTTTGCTGCGCGGCAGTCCCCTTCGCAATGCTTTTCTTCCCGGTTTTCCATACAAATCATCGGTTTTATGCTATAATTAAACCACAGTAAAGGAGGTAGAATTATGGAGAAAACAGTAAAAAAGCAAAGACTTATTATTATCATTCTCGCAGTAGCCTTAGTAGTTGCATTCGTTCAGCTTAATGGCTACAAAACTGAAAGCGAAAACCGATTCAACAACCTTTCAAATCAGATTCAGCGTGTCAGTGACGATATTCAGTCAATTTACGGCAACGTTGACGATATGTTAGAGGAAGAAGCAAGTCTTGTAACTTCCTTTAACTACGAATACGGAAAGCTTGACGCAGAAAACCGACTTGTACCCGTAAGCGTTAAAATCACACCTAAAACCCTTACTGATAAAACTGTGATTACCCTTGATTTCGGCAGTGAAAAGGTCCAGCTTAAAAGGGGAGACGGTGGAGAATTTACCGCTGATTTCAATGCACCTTTATTCCCTGATACAGAAAGCGAAGTAGTAAAGCTTCTTATAAAAGACGGAAATACAACTCAGACTCAGGAGCTTGACTGGTACATCAGTTCACTGCATTCAAATTATCTGCCTGAGCTTATGGCAGGCTTTACATTTGATAAAACAAGCTTTTCTGAAGAAAAAGGTCTTACTGTTGACGGTGATGTATTTTTTATGGGTGACATTGAAGAAAGCGGCGGAACAGCTTTCACTGACCTTAAGCTTGTTTATATGATTAACGATAAAATCGTTGACGAGCAAGAAATTCCCGAAACAGCTTTTGAAACTGCCTTTGATGACATTGATGTATACAAAACCTATCCTGATGCAAAAGCAGAGGACACTTTTACTCTTTATATTGAGGGTGTTGACGAATACGGTCTTGTGCACAGAATAACAGTGAAAGAAATAGTTTGTATCTCAGGAGAAGAAACATCTGAAGAATCACTTGGTAACTATGAAACAATCCTCGACAAAAACGGTAACGTGCTTTATGAGGGCGGAAAGTAAAATATAAAGTAGGGGCGCCCATTGGGCGTCCTGTTTGCGTTTGCAGATTTTCTTGTCGCCCCTGAAAGGGGAGATGTCAAAATCGCTACACGATTTTGACAGAGGGGTAATTTTCCCTCTTGACAAACTACCTTAAAAATAGTAAAATATACGGGAAATATTTTAAAAGCAACGACGAAGAATCGCACTTTGTTTCTTCAAAAGAGATGAGGACTCTCGGCTGAAAGGTCCTCTTGAAGAGTGTGGCAAAGCTGCGTGCTGCTTCTGAGCTTCTGTCGAAAGAACAGACGTAATTCATGCGTTAAATGAAACTAGAGTGGTGCTTGTGCACAATTCGGGTGGTACCGTGGAGTTTTTCACCCCGAAGGTGTATTAGCGCTATATTTTTTTATTAAACCAAAGTAAAAAAATCCAATTCTGAAAGGAAATGATAACAATGCAGTGGATGGGACTTAACGAAATCAGAGAAAAATATCTCGCATTCTTCGAAAGCAAGGATCATTTAAGACTCCCCAGCTTTTCACTCGTACCTCAGGGCGATAAGAGTATCCTTCTTATCAACGCAGGTATGACACCTATGAAAAAATACTTTACAGGTGAGGTTACACCTCCCCGTAACAGAGTAACAACCTGCCAGAAGTGTATCCGTACACCCGACATTGAAAATGTTGGTAAAACTGCACGTCACGGCACATATTTTGAAATGCTCGGCAACTTCTCCTTCGGTGATTACTTCAAGAGAGAAGCAACTGCCTGGGCGTGGGAATTCTTTACAAAGGTTCTCGAAATTCCCGAAGAGCTTCTTTATGTAAGCGTTTATCTTGAAGACGATGAGGCTTTCGACATCTGGACAAAAGAGGTTGGCGTTGACCCCTCACATATGGTTCGCTTCGGTAAGGAAGATAACTTCTGGGAGCACGGTGCAGGCCCCTGTGGTCCTTGCTCAGAAATTTACTTCGACAGAGGTCCCTCAAAGGGCTGCGGCAGTCCTGACTGTAAGGTAGGCTGCGACTGCGACCGTTTCATCGAAGTATGGAACCTTGTATTCACACAGTTTGAAAACGACGGTAACAATAACTACACCCGTCTTGCTCATCCCAATATCGATACAGGTATGGGCCTTGAAAGACTTGCTTGCGTAATGCAGGACGTTGACAATCTCTTTGAGGTTGACACTGTGCAGAACATTATGAAGCACATTATCAGAATTGCAGGCATCAACTATCACGACGATGCAAACAAGGATATTTCACTCCGTGTTATTACTGACCACATCAGAAGCACAACCTTTATGGTAGGCGACGGTGTAACACCCTCAAACAGCGGCAGAGGCTATGTGCTCAGAAGACTTCTCAGAAGAGCTGCAAGACACGGCCGTCTTATCGGTATTGACAGACCCTTCCTTTCAGAGGTTTGCGATACAGTAATTGCTGAAAACGCTAACGCATATCCCAACCTTATCGAAAAGAAGGATTACATCAAGACTGTTATTGCAATGGAAGAAGAAAGCTTCTATAAGACAATTGACTCAGGTCTTGGTCTTCTTAACGAAATGATGGCAAAGGCTGAAAACGGTGTTCTTTCAGGCGAGGATGCATTCAAGCTTCAGGATACCTATGGTTTCCCCATTGACCTTACAAAGGAAATTGCAGAAGAAAACAAGCTTACAGTTGACGAAGCAAAGTTCAGAGAGCTTGTTGAAGAAGCAAGACTTAAGGCTAAGAGTGCAAAGAGAGACGCAGCTGATTCTGACTGGAGAAATTCAGGTGTTTCACTTAAGGATATTTCATCAACAGAATTCACAGGCTACACCGAAAACAATACAGAAGCAACCGTTCTTGCAATTGTTGCTGACGGTGAAAGAAAAGACTCAATTGAAGACGGAGACAGTGCAACACTTGTTCTTGACAGAACCTCATTCTATGCAGAAAGCGGCGGTCAGGTA
>JAFOXT010000449.1 GCA_017425745.1 Clostridia bacterium
AGTCAACAAGGTCGTGAACCTGAAGAACATTACCGCAGGCAAAAACACCGGGACGTCTTGTTTGTCTGTATTCATCAACAACTGCACCGTGTGTTAAGGGGTCTATAATAATACCTGCCATTCGTGTAAGCTCGTTTTCGGGAATAAGACCAACGGACAGAAGAAGTGTATCACATTCAACATATTGCTCGGTGCCGGGAATGGGGCGCCTTTTTTCGTCAACCTCGGCAATTGTTACGCCCTCAAGACGCTCAATACCGTGGGTTTTTATAACTGTACAGCTGAGCTTAAGAGGAATACCCATATCGTCAAGACACTGTACAATATTTCTTGTAAGACCTCCTGAGTACGGCATAAGCTCGCACACCATTTCAACCTTTGCACCTTCAAGTGTCATTCTTCGTGCCATAATAAGGCCGATATCACCCGAGCCGAGAATTACAATTTTCTTACCGGGCATATAGCCGTCAATGTTTACATACTTCTGTGCCGTACCTGCTGTCATTATACCTGAAGCACGTGAGCCCGGCATATCAAGAGCACCTCTCGGACGTTCTCGGCAACCCATAGCAAGAATAATTGCTGTTGTATGAAGCTGCATTACACCGTCTTTATTGTTGGTTGCAACAACCACATTACCCGGAAGAATATCCGTAACCATTGTGTCAACCTTAACCTCAATATCTGTTTTCTGGAGCTCCTTGATAAAGCGGTAAGCATATTCGGGACCCGAAAGCTCTTCACCGAAATAATGAAGACCGAAGCCTGTGTGTATACACTGCTCAAGAATACCGCCGAGAGTAGCCGCTCTTTCAAGAATAATAATCTTTTTAACTCCGCACTCTCTCGCTTTAAGTGCTGCAGCCATACCTGCAGGACCACCGCCGATTACTACAAGATCATATTTAAGCATTTACTCTCACCTCACTTTGTTTTGTTATATAAAATTTTTGAACCGTTACCGTGTTTTGTAACCTTGTTCATTGGTATATCAAGCTCTCTTGAAAGAATTTCAACAACCTTTGAACCGCAGAAGCCACCCTGACATCTGCCCATACCTGAACGGGTTCTTCTCTTTACTGCATCAACATCTCTTGCACCGCAGGGAGCCTTGATTGCATCAATAATTTCACCCTCGGTAATTCCTTCACAGCGACAGATAATTCTGCCGTAACGTGGATCCTTTTTCACAATTTCTGCTCTTTCATCAGGTGAAAGCTCAGCCATTCTTATAGGTGCGGGACGTCTTGAAATGAACTCTTCCTTCTTTTCATACTGAGGAGCCATTTTTCTGAACATTTTGCCCACATATCTTGCAATTGCCGGAGCAGCTGTAAGTCCCGGTGATTCAATACCTGCAACGTTGATAAAATGCTCGTTTTCCTTGCTGGGCTCAATAATGAAGTCGCAGTCATCACCTGATCTGTGTGCTCTGAGGCCTGCAAAGGATGTAATAACATTTCTTGTTGTAAGCTGAGGAATTACTCGGTTTACAGAGAATTTAACTTCGTTAAGGCCTTCAATTGTTGTGTCCACATCAAGCTTACTGTCAAAGTCAAGGTCAAGGGCTGTGGGGCCCATAAGAACATTGCCGTGAGCTGTGGGAGTTACAAGTATGCCTTTACCCATAGGTGACGGACACTGGAAAAGAACATGGTTGACCATTTTCTTTTCTGTTTTATCAAGAAGGTAATATTCGCCCTTTCTGGGAATAAGCTTAAAGGATGTATCGCCTATCATATTTGCAATTTTATCAGCAAAAATACCTGCACAGTTGATTACATATTTTGCCTTTATAACGCCCGTTGCAGTTGAAAGATAGAACATATCGTTCTTATATTCAATGTCAAAAACACCGCTGTTTCTTTTTACTCTTGCACCGTTCATTATTGCGTTTTCAGCAGCCGCAATTGTAAGCTCATAAGGACTTACAATACCTGCAGTGGGCGCCCATAAAGCACCGATTGCTTCCTCGCTGATATAAGGCTCCATTGTACGGAGTCTTTCCTGGCTGATGATTTCCATATTGGGAACACCGTTTTCAAAGCCTCTTTCAAAAAGAGTTTCCAGTGTCTGCATATCGTCCCAGGAATAAGCAACAACAAGAGAACCTATATTTTTATACGGTACAGACAGCTTATTGCAATAATAAGCCATAAGCGACGCACCCTGCACATTCAGCTTAGCCTTCAACGAGCCTGTTTCGGCATCAAAGCCTGCATGAACAATTGCACTGTTTGCCTTTGAACTGCCCATAGCAACGTCACCTGCTTTTTCAAGCAGAACAAGATTCATATCCAGCTTACTCAATTCTCTTGTAATCATAGCGCCTACTACACCTGCACCGATTACAACAACATCATATTGCATATTTTCTCCTCCGTTCAATTACGCACCGAAATATATGTACGTTTTGTTAATGCAATAGTAACACTAATTTTTAAATTAGTCAACAAATTATGTTCATTTTTTCCAAAAGAAACGGGTAAAAAAGCAAACCGACAACCCGTTTCTGCGGATTATCGGTTCATTATGATTATATAGCAATTTATGAGATTTATAAGGCACTGAAGCCACCGTTCTTTAAACGAGCATATTCCTCATCACTGATATGAAGAACAGATCCGTGACGGGGTTTAAGATGATCAAGTGAAAAGCTGTCTTTATCAACCTTGGTGAAATTAATAAGGTCAGTTGTTTCCTGCATAAAATATCCACCCTTTTTAAACTGATCGGCAATCATTACAAATTTGTCTGTGCCGAGTATTCTGTAGGTGCAGTTACCCTCCAATGCAGTATCAGCAACCGACACCTTGTTATTATCAGGCTCAAAATAGGGTCCGTCAGGTCTTTCTGCCACACAGTAACAGATTGCTTCTTTTTTTCCGTCAGCCTCAAAAAGATAGTATTTACCCTTATGTCTGATTATGTCTGC
>JAFOXT010000450.1 GCA_017425745.1 Clostridia bacterium
AATATTCGGTATTACCGACTTTAATTGTCTTAAAGCCTACTCTGTTGCCGTTATCATCATAAACGACTTCTATTTCAGCTTTTGGTTTTGCTGCAAGTGCAACTGAACAGCAAGAGAAAATGGTAAGAACAATCATAAAAATTGCTGTTATGCTTTTGAATGTTTTTTCATAAAATTACTCCTTTCATAATTAAACAATTACTCTTATGAAAATTTTATTCTTACACTGCTTATTTTACAGTGTCAGTTCCAGAATCGAGAAAGCCAGGGAAATAACTGCACCGGCAATCAGAAGATAGGACCACTTACGCTGCGTATTCCAGTAGACCACAGCTTCACAGAGTGTAACCACTGCAATTGCAGGATATGTGGGATCAATAGGTAACAGATCAGGCTTAACCCTGGGTATCAGCCAGACAGCAACGGCAAGACCTGAAATGACCGTGGCAATTTTTTGAGTTATAGTCATATTTTTCCAGTTCATAACCTTTTCCTTTCTTGGTTCAAGTAAAACACAGTTTTGATTAATATATTATACTCCCCACTCTCTTACAAACTGCTTACAAATTAAACCGATATAAAAAAATTTTTTTAAAAAATTAAGGCACCCGAGAATTTTTCGGATGCCTTACAGAATGATTATTCTTTTGAGAAAAACAATCTGTTATCAGCTTTCCTTTTTACGCTTGATAAGTGACATAACGCACATACCAAGACCCATACCTACAACACCACTTACAGCCATTGCTCCGTATGAAAGCATACTGCCGATTACTGTGGGCACTGAGGTTTCAGCTGATTTCTTGTTATTTGAATTACCGAAAGCAACGAAAATGTTTTCTGTGTTTTCGTTGTCATTGAATGAGTTAAGGTCATAGCAGCTCTTTGTGCCGAAAGCAGCAACCGGTGTGTACTTGCCGAAATTGTCAGCTGAGTCGATAAAGTAGCCTGTTGATGTCATACACTTGCCTGCTTCATAGCTCTTTGTGTAGTAAATTGCATTCCACTGCTTACCGTCATAAGCGTTTGTGTCACCGGGCTTTTCAGCAGTTTTGTCGCCATCATAATAAAGTGAGTTTACAACGGTATAATTGATATATCTGCTTCCGTTGTCGGTTGCAACTGTATCTACCATATTTGAGGGAATCTTTGTGTAGCTGGGATTGTATTTATCAACAATCTGAACAATTGAATAAATGCTGAATGCAATCATAGCAACACCCACAGCAACACCTATTGATGAAAGAACAACCTTGCTTGTAGAAACTGTAATTTTTGCATTTATTTCATTGTTTTCTCTGACAAATCCACTTATGGCCTCATCATAGGATTCCTGTGAAATTGCACCGCTTTTAAGCTGGTCCAAGCGTACAGCAATCTCGTTATTATTATACCATAATGTGTAATTTTCAAGATTGGTCAGCTTCGTGGTTGCAATAGCGTACTGCTGCTTAAGGAAATGAGCTGAAATACCCATAAGGGCAATACCGCCTACACCGAAGAGTGAGGAAATTGTGATATCGCCTGCCATATTGCCTGTAAAGCAAGCAAACCAGTTGTTACCTGTTGCTGCTTCCTCTCTTAACGCGTCTGATGTAACACCTACCGCGCCTTCAAGAAGGTTCATATCTGTACCCAAGTAAACTGATAAGGGTTCGTAGTCCTTTTCTGTCTCAGCAAGCTGTGCATTAAGCTCCTCGTCACTCATTTCGACTGCATTATAAACAAGCACTGAATGAATCTGACCTGAAACCGCCATTGCACGCTGACCTGCTGTCATAGCATCAACAAAGGGATAAAGAAGCTTGTAGTCAACGTCCTCGGTTGTTTCGAAATAATCGCTGTAATTTGTGTCACCGCAAGGAATTGTCTCTAAAGCCACATCAAAGCTGAGAAGAAGAGTCACGATGTATTGAGGCATAATTAATGCCGCATCTTTTTCTGCTTCTGTCATTTCTGTGTCTGCATTGATTTCATCAATCTCTGTCTTTGCATCAGAGAGCATTTTCTTGAGCTGCTGAATTTTGCCTGCAATTTCTTCGGCATCATCGTGGTATTTAACTTTAGTGTAAACATCTTCATTCTTTGTTGCGGCTGTGATACGCTCAATAAGGTCGCCGCCGTCTGAAACACCCATTGAAAGAAGGATGCGGATGTTATCCAGGATATTAGGGTTACCCTTGAGAAGGATGTCTGCAAAGTCCTTGTTATCTGAAGGGAAGTTAAGCATATAGTCACCCATATTGGTCTTTACGCCCTTATCATTCTCAACGTAATAATAGTTGAGCTGACGGTATGCAAGCTGAGCTTCCTTTTTGCCTGCTTTGTAGTTTGCAGCGAATTCATTTGCTGCAATACGTAAATTATTAATATCACTATTGTATTCGTCGAGAGCATCTTCAAAGATAGTTTCATAGTCAGAAACATTGAAACCGCCTTTCATGTTCATAACCTTTACATCTGTGATAGCATCGTCAACATTTGTCGACTTCTTGTAACCGAGATAAACTACCTTACTGCCACCGGGGTTAAGGTTTTTATCAAGGATTTCATATCCTGCATCTGTGAGCATATTTTTTGCTTCGTCTGCAGTATTTGCTTCTGCCATTTTGAGGTCACTTAAATAGTATGTAACTCTGCCGGCACTAGCAGGCATCATCATTGTTACGCACATAGTTGCAACAAGAAGCACACTGATTAACACCTTTACTAATTTCATAAATAACAACTCCTTTTTGTTAAGATAAATCCCATTATACACACAATGTCTTACAAAGCTCTTACAAACAAGGCTTGATTTTTATTTTTTCATAAAAAAGTCACCCGAAATTATCGGATGACT
>JAFOXT010000451.1 GCA_017425745.1 Clostridia bacterium
CCTTGCGCTACTCAGAACGAAATCAATATGGACGAAGCTGAAAAGCTTGTTGCAAACGGTGTTCCATACTACATTGAAGTTGCTAACATGCCCACAACAAACGAAGCTCTCAGTTATCTTATGAAGAACTGTAAAGCAGTTGGCCCCGCAAAGGCAGTTAACGCAGGCGGTGTTGCTGTTTCAGCTCTTGAAATGGGTCAGAACTCAATGAGATACAACTGGACTGCTGAAGAGGTTGATGCTAAGCTCAAGCAGATTATGGTTGATATCCACAACAACTCAGCAGCTGCTGCTGAAGAATACGGCTTCGGTTACAACCTTGTTGCAGGTGCAAACATTGCAGGCTTCCTTAAGGTTGCAGATGCAATGATGGCACAGGGTGCAATCTAAATTCAGACTGCCGATAATCGCACAAGAACAGCAACGAAGTAAATTATTTTAGATATATAAAAACGGTCGGAACATCGAATTCCGACCGCTTTTCTTCGTTGGTGGTCTTGCACAATTCTCGGCAGCCTGAGTATTTTAGTTAATCTATTGCAAAAAAATTTAACTGTGATATAATTACAATGAAATATTTTGCGGTGAGGTAAATACTATGAATAACAAACCCGTAACAGCTATTATTGTAGGCGCAGGTCACAGAGCTTTTGTTTACAGTGAGCTTGCAAAAACAAATCCTGAGCTGCTTAAAATTGTAGGTGTAGCCGATCCTAATCCTGTGCGCCGTAAAAAGGCTATGGACTACTTCGGCTTTTCCGAGGATATGTGCTTTGAAACTGCTGCAGAGCTTGCAGAAAAAGGTAAGCTTGCTGATGCAATTATCAACGGCACAATGGATGAACAGCACATTGAAACTGCTGTACCTCTCTTAGAGCAGGGCTACGATATGCTTCTTGAAAAGCCCTTTGCAGTTAATGAGGAGGAAATGCGCTACCTTGTTGATGTTGCAAAGAAAAACGGCTCAAAGGTAATGATTTGCCACGTTCTTCGCTACACACCCTTCTATTACGGCATCAAGGAGAGAATTGCAAGAGGTGAAATTGGCGACATTATCAATATTCAGACAAGTGAGCACGTTTCATACCACCATCTTTCCACCTCTTATGTAAGAGGTAAGTGGGCAAACAGCGACAAATGTCACACTACAATGCTTCTTGCAAAGTGCTGTCACGATATGGATATTATGATGTGGATGATGGCTGAAACCGAGCCTGCACAGATAAGCTCTTTCGGCGGTAAATATCAGTTCAGACCTGAAAATGCCCCTGAGGGTGCAGGCACAATCTGTATGAAGGACTGTCCTCACGTGGACACCTGCGTTTATTCCACAAAGCGTCTTTACATAGACCATCCCGACAGATGGAGCTTCTACGTATGGGATGCACTTGAGCACATTGATAATCCCACAATCGAAGACAAAATTGCACTTATGAAAACGGACAACCCATACGCACGCTGCATTTACAAGTGCGACAACAATGTTGTTGACCACCAGAGTGTGCTTGTTAATTTCAAAAGCGGTGCAACCGGTACACACAATATGGTAGGCGGCTCAGCAGAGCCCAGAAGAAACATTCACATTGTAGGTACAAAGGGTGAAATCTTCGGTAACTTTGAAGATTCAAAATATACTGTGCTTAAAATTAATCCATCTCCCGATGCACACAACGAGGAATGCGATGTAGAGGTTGTTGACCTTAAGGTAAGCGGTGATATGGTCGGCGCTTACGGCGGACACGGCGGCGGTGACGAAAGACTCTCTGAAGATTTTGTGAAATTCCTCAGAGGCGAAGAGCCCTCACTTGCCTGCACTTCAATTTTCGATTCTGTTGCAGGTCACCTCAGCGTTTATCTTGCCGACAAATCAAGGGAAGAAAACGGTGTTCCTCAGAAGGTTCAACTTTAAAATTAGTTTAAATAAGTATTGCTAAATTGGAAAAAGTGTGATACAATACCTTTTGTGCAAAAATTAAAAAAATATTAATCGGAGGTTGTTTTATGAAAAAGACTTTTAAGAGCATAGCCGTGTTTATGCTCATCGCAGTTCTTTCACTTACATGTGTAATGAGCTGTGCAGCAGTAGCGCTTCCCGAAGTCACAGCAGCACTTCCCGCATTTGCAGCAGAAACAGCACCTGAAATTGTTGTCAGCGGTTCTGCTATGAGCATCAGAATTCTTGAAACAACACAGCTTAAGGCTGAGTTGAAGGGAACAACAGAAGCTCCCGAAATCAAGTGGGAATCATCAGACAAAGAGGTTGCAACAGTAAACAGCAAGGGTAAGGTAACCGGTCGCGGTGTAGGCCGTGCAATGATTACTGCTTATGCTGAAATCGGCGGCAAGAGAATTGAAGGCAAGTACAACATTAACGTAACTACCGGCAGAAACCTTCTCAAGTCCTTCCTCGAAAAGAATGCTGTTCTCAGCTATCAGTACAGCTACGTTGATGACTACTACTATGCAAACGACAGAAAATCATGGCAGCAGGTTTTAGGTTTTGCAAGAATTTATGATATTATTGCGCCCTACCTTTTCCTCGAATATGACTATGCAAGAGTTTTCTTTACATATGATAAGAAAGACTTTATGGTACAGCTCTGGAAGGGTCAGTACGGCTTCATCTTCTACGGCGGTGAAATCGGCATCTACCACAAGAGAGCAAACGGCAGAACTCCCGGTATGTTTACTCTCTTCCAGCAGGCTAAGGAAGAATACAGACCTTATATGGAAATGAGCGTTTACCATCAGAAGCTCAACGGTGAATACGAACGCGAATTCACAAGAGACTATGACAAATATTGGTGGTGCACAGGCTTCAAGCCCGGCCACCTCAGAATACTTGAGCCTGCAGACGAGCTCAGAATTGTTGCACGTCTTACAATGAGAGACGAAGAAATGGCAACACTTTTCGCAAACGGTCTTAAGGATTGCGGATTTGGTGAAAAGATGAGCAAGGATGCTCTCGGTCTTGACGAATATGCAAGAGAGGGTAAGGATGTTTACCTTACATGGCAGAACATTTCAGAAGCTGAAAACACAGTGCCCATCAAGCTTACACTTGCAGCACTTGCATTCTTCAATGTATTCGGTCTTCTCGCAGCACTTCTCATTATTCCTCTCGGCTTCTTCCCCTTCCTTCTTCTTTTAATCATTATCTAAAAGATATATAAACTGAAAGGCTGTCTTCTGACAGCCTTTCAGTTTTTTGCGTTTGTATTAATACTGATTTTTTAAATTAATTGAGTGGTATATTTCTCTTACAATTACAGATAATACTATCACGATTGTAATCATAAGGAGAGAAAGATATATATGAAAGCAACAGGAATTGTCCGCCGAATAGACGACCTCGGCAGGGTAGTTATACCAAAAGAAATCCGTCGCACCTTAAGAATCCGTGAAGGCGACGCACTTGAAATCTACACCCAGGCTGACGGCGAGGTTATCTTCAAAAAATATTCACCAATCGGCGAGCTGGGCCCATGTACTCAGCAGTACGCAGAGGTGCTCAGCCGCACAACGGGAATGACAGCGGTTATCTGCGACCGTGACCATATTATCGCAGCAGCAGGTATTCCTAAAAAGGAAGCTATGAACAAACGTGTTTCACCCCTTCTTGAAAGCTATATGGAGCGCAGAAGCTTTTACAGCTATTCAGTGGACAAGGAAAGCCTTTACGCAAGCGAGGATATTGACCGTCAGGTGTCCGTAATGTGCCCTATAATCGGCGCAGGGGATGTGCTTGGTGCAGTTACCCTTCTCTGTGACGAAAGGCCCAGTGTGCCCGGTCAGACGGATATAAAGCTCACTCAGGTTGCTGCAGGCTTTCTCGGCAAACAAATGGAAGAATAAGCCCTTGCCGCCCCTGAAAGGGGAGGTGACTGCGAAGCAGTCGGAGGGGTGACAAAAGGATGCCCAAGGGCATCCTTTTGTGCTTATTAATCGTTAATAAAATGTCCCATAATGCTTGCACCGTTTTCAACGAAAACACCTGTAGCCTTTGCAGTTTCCTCGTTGATTGTGTCAACGCCGTTTTTCTCTGCATTCTTGTGGTAAATCATATAGGGTACGGGGTCGCGTGCGTGAGTTTTGGTAACAATGGGAGTGGGATGGTCGGGGAGAATCATAATCTTGTAATCATCGTATTCCTCAAGACCTTCAAGCACTCTTTTAAGTACAAGCTCGTCAATAAGCTCAATTGCCTTAACCTTGTTTTCAGGCTCATCTCTGTGACCGCATTCGTCGGGAGCTTCAATGTGGATATAAACAAAATCCTTGCCGTCTTTCAGCACCTGAAGTGCGCATTCTGCCTTACCTTCAAAGTTTGTGTCGATGTAGCCGGTTGCACCCTCTACGTCGGGAGTTTCCATACCTGCGCTGATGCCGATACCCTTGAGAAGGTCAACTGCAGAAATAACTGCGCCGTCAAGATTATAAAGTGATTTGAAGGTGGGAAGAATAGGCTTGTTGCCTTCGCCCCAGAGCCAGATTGAGTTGCCGGGACGCTTGCCTTCAGCAATTCTCTTTTTGTTTACGGGGTGATCCTTGAGCACATCATAGCTTTTTTTCATCATAGCAATAAGCTCAGATGCGTTTTCGCTTGTTGAAAGATATTCGCCTACAACTCTGCCGCTGATATCGTGAGGCGGTGTCATATTACCAAGGTCAGTTGTACCCTCAGATACAACAAGACAGTGACGGTAGCTTACACCGCTGTAGTATTTGTACTTTTCGTTGCCGAAGGCTTCTTCAACTGCCTTGATAAGCTCGGCAGCCTCTTCACTACTGATGTCGCCTGCTGAGTAGTCAACCATGGTTTTGTCGCCATAGTTTTCTTCGTCTGAAAGAGTAACAAGGTTGCAGCGGAGAGTAACATCATCGTCTTTAAGCTTAACGCCGATGCTTACAGCTTCAAGAGGTGAACGTCCTGTGTAGTATTTCATAGGGTCAAAGCCCATTACGCTCATATTTGCAACGTCACTGCCGGGCTTGAGTGAGTCTGCAACAGTTTTAACGAGACCAACCTCACTCTTTTTAGCGAGTGAATCAAAATAGGGCTTCTTTGCACACATCATAGGAGTTTTGCCTCCGAGAGCAGGTACGGGATAGTCAGCCATACCATCATATAAAATTACAACATATTTCATTTGTACATCAACCTTTCCGATTAAAATATTTGGCTCCCACTCCAGGGGGAGCTGGCAGAATCGCAGATTCTGACTGAGGGGGCAAAACACAGCACCCCTTTAAAGTTTATCATACCACAGACTTCGTTCTATTTCAATAAAACAAAGGGTAAATTTTGTCTGATTTTACCAAATAATATTATTGCAGAGTGCAA
>JAFOXT010000452.1 GCA_017425745.1 Clostridia bacterium
GTGTTAACCGTTCAATGGAAGAAAATATTCTTCTTGACATTTCTCTTCTTGACTTTGACGGCTACAAGGCTGTTGAATTCAGCTCAATGGACGGCTATGACATCAAGCAGGAAAACACCTTCGACAAGGAAGATGTAAAAATGCATCTCAATCCCCTGCCCGAATTTGACGGCAAGGTTACAACTGCAGAGCTTAAACCTCTTTCATTTAATGTAATCAGATTTAAAAAGGCGTAAAAAAATTGGCTGTTACCACTCAGGTAACAGCCTTTTAATTTTTTATTCTCTTATTTAAGTGAAGCAATATAATCAGCCATTTCGCCAACAGATTTATAAGTAACAAAATCCTTAAGGTCGATTCTTACACCCATAGCAGCTTCGGTTTCGTCAATAATGCAAGCTATGTCAAATGAACTGAGTGCAAGGTCGGTTGTAAAGCGTGAAGCTGCAGTAATTTCTTCCTCTGTGTAATTTTCAAGCACTTTGATAAGTTCTTCCATTTTTTATCCGGTCCTTTCTGTTTCCATTAAAAATAAAATGCTGTTCTTTTAATCTTTCCTGAAGATGTTCTCGGGAAAGGAGTATTTCTTATTTTGAGTGTAGCAATCTGTCTTGTCTGAGGAGAGTTAAGATTGATTTCATCCACAATTTCGTGAATTTTCTTTTCGATTTCTTCATCAGCCATTTCATCGCAGAATTCTCTGTCAGGGAAAGCTTCGCAAACAATTTTGTCGTTTTCGCCGTAAACAACAACTTCCTTGACAATTGATTCATCGGCAAAAAGATTTTCAATCTCTTCAGGAGAAACGTTCTCGCCGTTTGAAAGAATGATAAGATTTTTCTTTCTGCCCACAAGGAAAAGATGATTGCCTTCAAGATAACCGAGGTCGCCTGTATGGAGATAACCGTCCTCAGTGAAAGCAGCCTTTGTAGCTTCGGGTCTCTTATAATAGCCAAGCATTACAGATGGTCCCTTAACCTGAATTTCACCGTCCTGAACTCTTACCTCATTAACTGAAAGCACCTTACCTGTTGAGTATTTGCAGACATCAGAAAAGTCTGATGTAGTAATTCTGGGGCTGCATTCACTCATACCGTAACCCTGACGGGCTGTGATTCCGTACTTTTCAAATTCATCAATAAGAGCTTCGCTGAGGTACGCACTGCCGGCAATCATTCTTCTGAAGTTTTTACCAACAACTCTTTCAGCTGCCTCTCTGGGAGTAAGGTCGGGATTGTTTCTTTCTGTAATCTTGATTCTTGTGAGAACCGATTTGCAAAGAGAAGGAACAATTCTCATAATTGTAGGCTCAAATCTGAGGAAGTTTTTATAAAGGTTACTCATAGGGCCGTTAAGACAGAGTGTACCGCCGTCATAAACGGTTTTAAGAACATCGCAGTTGTAGCAGAACACGTGGTGCATAGGAAGAACAGAGAAGCTTACATCATCGTCATCCATATTGTATTCGTTATAGCAGGTGTTCGCTGCAATATTATGGTTAGAGAGCATTACGCCCTTTCTGTCGCCTGTTGTGCCTGAGGTGTAAATAATGAGTGCGCAAGCGTCTACGTCGATTTCTACCTTCTCAAGACCTGCATATTCGCTTTCTGAATTGTAGGTTCTGAAAACGTCTGCAAACCATTTAACATCACCGAGTGAAACTATTTTCTTAAGAGCCGGTGTTCTCTTCTGAATTTCAATTGCAGTTGCCATCATCTCCTCTTCGCAGAAGAGCATTTCAATATCTGCATCCTCAAAAAGAGTTGTAGCTTCTTCAACTGTAATATCGGGAGCAAAGGGAACAACCACGTTGCCGCTGAAAATCATACCTGTAAGACAAGCGATGTATTCATAATTTGTCTTTCCGATAAAGGCAATATGCATTCTGCCCGGATTTATGTGACGGATATATCTTGCCACTACAAGAGCATCCTCATAAAACTCGTTATAGCTTTTTTTGTATGCATAGTTACCAAGGTAGTATCTGCAAAAATCCTTATCACCATAAGTTTTTGCAGCATATTCAACTATCTGTCTTACGCTTTTAAATTCGCTCATGCTTTAACCTCGTCCTTATATTCGCGCTTAATTTTAAGAGTAGTAGTTTTGGGGAATTCTGTATCTCTTGTCTTTACAACTCTGATTCTCTTGTAAAGAGGAAGGGTACGGTTGAATTCGTCAACATCTTTCTTGATCTGCTCTTTAGCATTTTCGCAAAGAGTTTCGTCAAGGAAGAATTCAGCATTGATAACATCATTTTCGCCGTAAACAAGAACTTCCTTAACATATTCAATCTTCATAAGCTGGTCTTCAAGCTCCTCGGGAGCAACATTTTTACCGTTTGAAAGAACAATAAGGTTCTTCTTTCTGCCTACGAAGTAGAGGAAACCGTCTTTATCCATATAACCGTAGTCACCGGTCATGAACCAATCGCCGTCAA
>JAFOXT010000453.1 GCA_017425745.1 Clostridia bacterium
CGAATGCATCGTGTCCAAAAACCGACACGGCGAAACCGGCACCGTAAAACTCCAGTGGCTGCCCCAGTACACCACCTTCGCCGACCGGGAGTGGAAGCATGGAGAATAAGGTTCTTTCCTTCCTCCTGCAGTATGACATGGTTCACCCCGGGGACCGGATCATCTGTGCCGTCTCCGGCGGCGCGGACTCCATGGCGCTGCTCTGGAGTCTGTGGATGCTCCGGGAAAAGCTGGGCATCACGGTGGAAGCCGCCCATTTCAATCACAACCTCCGTGGGGAGGAGTCCCTCCGGGACGCGCGGTTTGTCCGAAACTTCTGCGAGTTTCATGATATTCCCCAGCATCGCTCGTTTCATATGAAGCGGATCGCTGACAATAAGTGCTGTTTCAAATCCCTGATCTATCATTATTTCTTTTGCATATTTTAAATTTTCCTGAGTTATTGCAGATAACTCTTCAATAAAAATATCGTTTTCATCAACACCACATGAAACAGCATAAGACTTAGCAATATATGAATCCGATAACTCATTTCCTTCACTATAACCACCGGTCATAATTATCTTGTCAATAAAACCGTTATTATAAAGCCATACACTGTGATTGATTCTTTCCCGAAACACAGGAGATACTTCTTCACCGTAAACAGCCGCCCCTAACACTATGGCGACATCAGCTTTTTGAGTTTCACTTTCTTTCGCATAAGCCCAGATACTTATTGCATTAAAAGTTGCATATATTACCATTGTTATCACAATCAATATCAAAGCTAAAATAAACTTCTTTTTTCTCTCCATATGTACATCTCCTCACAGATTCTATAATACTAAAACATCAATAAAAAATGTTAAATGGCTGTTAAAAGTTTCTTAAGCCTTGACATATACAAAAAACCTTGATTTTTCCTTATAAAATTCGCTCTAAACCCTTGATATTTTCGTTGAAATTTGAGATAATAATATGAATTATCATAATCAAAAGGAGCGATCTATTTGGATACACAGAAAAAGCTCGCTGAGCTTCTCTTTCCCGATATAACAGAAACCCCTGCTGATATGGAAGCGAAGTTCCCCGAAAGAAACCTCAAGGAAGGTGCAAGAGTTACAAGACTTGCTCCCAGTCCCACAGGCTTCCTCCACTTCGGCAACCTTTTCACAGGTACAGTTGCCTACAGAACAGCTAAGGTTACAGACGGTATTTTCTTTGTAAGAGTTGAAGATACCGACCAGAAAAGAAAGGTTGAAGGTGCAATCGAGGTTATGCTCGACGGACTCAAGGCTTTCGACGTTGTTGCTGATGAGGGTGTTGTTGGTGAAAACGAAGAAAAAGGCAACTACGGCCCATACTATCAGAGCCAGAGAAAGCCTATCTATCACGTTTTTGCAAAAAGCCTTGTAGAGCAGGATTTAGCTTATCCCTGCTTCTGTTCAGCTGAAGACCTTGACGAAATCAGAGCGGCTCAGGAAAACGAGCCTAACAAGGGCTACTGGGGTGAATATGCAAAGTGCCGCAAGCTTACCCTTGAAGAAATTGAAAACAACATCAAGGAAGGTAAGACCTGGACTCTTCGTCTCAAGTCACCCGGTGACCTTACAAAGAAGTGTTTCTTTGAAGATATGATCAAAGGCAAGATTGAAATGCCCGAAAATGTTCAGGACGTTGTTCTTCTCAAGTCTGACGGTATTCCTACATACCACTTTGCACACGCAGTTGATGACCACATTATGAGAACAACTCACGTTATCCGCGGCGATGAATGGATGTCAAGCTGTCCTATTCATCTTCAGCTTTTCAAGTGCCTCGGCTTCAAGCTTCCCAAGTTTGCTCACGTTTCACCCATTATGAAGGAGGAAAACGGCAACAAGCGTAAGCTTTCAAAGAGAAAGGACCCCGAAGCAGCAGTTACTTTCTATGTTGAGCAGGGTTATCCCAAGGAAAGCGTAAACGAGTACATTATGACTCTTATGAATTCCAACTTTGAAGACTGGAGAAAAACCAACAAGGAAGCTCCCCTTGAAGCATTCCCCTTCAATCTTAAGAAGATGAGTGTTTCAGGTGCACTCTTTGATATGGTTAAGCTTAATGACATTTCAAAAAATGTTATCTCCCTTATGCCTGCTAAGAAGGTTTATGACTACACAGCTGCATGGGCTAAGGAATACGACAAAGACTTCTATGAGCTCCTCACAAGAGATGAGGAATACTCAGTAAATATGCTCAACATTGACCGTGAAGGTCCCAAACCCAGAAAGGATATTGCCTGCTTCAGCGAGGTTAAGGATTATGTAAGCTATTTCTTTAATGAAATTGCTGACCTTTCAATTGAGCTTCCCGAAAATATCACCTCTGATATGGCTAAGGAAATTCTCGACCTTTATGTAGAAGAATATGACGCATCAAGAGATAAGGACGGCTGGTTCGCTCATATCAAGGAAATGTGCGAAAAGCTGGGCTATACTCCCAACGTTAAGGAATACAAGAAAAATCCCGATGCATACAAGGGACACGTCGGTGACGTTTCAACAGTTATCCGACTTGCAGTAACAGGCAGAAAGAACACACCCGACCTTTATGCAATTATGCAGATTCTCGGTGAAGAAGAAGTTAAGAGCAGACTTAAGAAAGCTCTCGCATAAGGTAACGGCAGTCGAGCCGTACAAGGTTTAATGGGGTATATTTTCCCCGCAGCTGCGTTAAAAGGCTTGGAAATACGCAAGTATTCCCTACACCTTTTGCCTTGCTACAAGAAAAATCTCCACCCATTAAACTCGAAGACCATAAATGCCCGAGTTTCGGTGCATTTGGGATTTTCTTCGACGAAACAATACTCGCGTATTGCGAGGAGAAAAAATTACAAAGGTGCCGGAAATCGGACATTTTGGCTTGTCCGGTTCGATTACCGTTACCTTAACTTTAAGAAAGGAAGATTCTTATGGCAGAAGAAATTATCACCTCTAATTTCATACACGATTTCATTGACGAAGACCTGGAAAAAGGCGTTTACACTCACGTGCAGACCTGTTTCCCGCCCGAGCCCAACGGCTACCTTCATATAGGTCACGCTAAGGCTATTCAGATTGACTTTTCAACTGCTGAAAAGTACGGCGGTACATGTAACCTTCGTCTTGATGATACTAACCCCTCAAAGGAAGATGTTGAATACGTTGACGCAATCAAGGAAGACATCGAATGGCTCGGCTACAAGTGGGACAAGGTTCTCTATGCTTCAAGCTACTTCGATTTCATCTATGAATGTGCAATAAAGCTTATTGAAATGGGCAAGGCTTATGTCTGCGACCTTACTGCAGACGAAATCAGAGAGTACAGAGGTACTCTTACAGAGCCCGGTAAAAACAGCCCCTACAGAGAAAGAAGCATTGAGGAAAACCTTGATCTCTTCAAGAGAATGACCGACGGCGAATTCCCTGACGGTGCAAGAGTGCTCAGAGCTAAAATCGATATGGCTGCTCCCAACATCAATATGCGTGACCCTGTAATTTACAGAATTGCTCACGTAAGCCACCATCAGACAGGTGACAAGTGGTGCGTATATCCCATGTACGACTTTGCTCATCCCATTTCAGATACAAGAGAAGGTGTAACTCACTCACTTTGCTCACTTGAATTTGAAAACCACAGACCTCTTTATGACTGGTTTCTTCGCGAGCTTGGTTTTGAAACTCCCTCAAGACAGATTGAGTTTGCAAGACTTAACCTCAACTATTGCCTTACAAGTAAGCGTAAGTGCTTACAGCTTGTTAACGAAGGCATCGTTGACGGTTGGAACGACCCCAGAATGGTAACAATCAGCGGTATGAGAAGAAGAGGCTATCCTGCAGAAGCTATCCGTGATTTCATTTCCCGTGTAGGTGTTTCAAAGGCTTATTCAGTTGTTGACTTCGGTCTTCTTGAGGCTTGCGTAAGAGACAGTCTTGGTGCAAATGCTCCCAGAGCAATGGCAGTTCTCAATCCCCTTAAGGTTATTATCGACAACTATCCCGAAGATCTTGTTGAAGAGCTTGAGCTTCCCGTTAATCAGGACAAACCTGAAATGGGCACAAGGGCAATCCGCTTCTCAAAGGAAATCTTTGTTGAAAAGGAAGACTTTATGATTGAGCCTCCCAAGAAGTACTTCCGTCTCTTCCCCGGCAACGAGGTAAGACTCAGAGGCGCATACTTCGTTAAGTGCGTTGGCTATGACACCGACGAAAACGGTGAGGTTACTGCAGTTCACTGCACATATGATCCCGAAAGCAAGGGCGGCAACTCACCCGACGGCAGAAAGGTAAAGGGTACTCTTCACTGGGTAAGTGCAAAGAACTCAATTGATTTTGAGGCAAGACTTTACGACAGACTTTTCGTAAATCCCAACCCCTCAGACGAATCAACAGGCTCATTCAAGGACAACCTCAACCCCGAATCACTTACAATTCTTTCAGGCTGTAAGCTTGAAGACGGCGTTGAAAATCTCAAGGTTGGTGACACCTTCCAGTTTATGCGTCAGGGTTACTTCTGCGTTGACACAACTTCAACAGAAGACAAGCTTGTTTTCAACAGAACAGTTGCCCTCAACTCATCATGGAAATAAACAATTAAATATAAAGGAGTTAATTCAAAATGAAACTTGCTTATCGCATTATTACTCCGATTCTCACTGTAGGCGCAGTGCTTATGGGCTTTTTCCTTAAGCTGTTCTACTTTGCAATCGGAACTGCCGATGAAAGCCTCAGCAGTATTGTTCAGCTTGTTGGCGCTCTCGGTGTAAAAACTACTTACGAATTCTCAGCTTATGAGCTTATCAGTCTTCTTTTAGGTATGGAACCTGCAAAGGAAGGAAGCAAGAGCTTTGTAGAGCTTGCAGCACCGGTTATGCCCCACATTATTTCATTCATCGTATTCTTCGTTCTTACTCTTCTTATGTTCCTTGCAGTTGGTGTTGTTTCAGCTGCAACAGAAAAGAGAAACGTTGTAATGGCAATGTCAGGCGGCGGACTTATTCTCTGCCTTATCTGTATCGTAATTGCAAAGCTTGCCTTTGACAAGCTTATCGGTGGTGAGCTTTCACTGACAGACCTTATGGGTGTGTTCTCAGAGAATGTCGGCATGCAGCTTCTTGCAGCAGTTGTAACAATTACCTCAGCCACACTTTCATCAGGCTTCTATGCAGTATTCGGAATGTACATTCTTATAATTCTCTGGACTGTTCTTACAAATATGCTTATCAAGACTCCTCTCGAGTTCAAGAAAAAGCACAGAAGAAAGAAGCCCATGAAGAGACTTTCAGCTATTATTCACAGATAAAGAATCGCACCTTGCAGAAATAACCTGCAAGGTGATTTTTTTGCTGAAAACCGGCTTTTTTGAGGCGTTTTGCGCGAGGTTGAAACTTTTTTACCGCCGATTGCCACCCTGTAAAACTGCGTTTTACAGGGCAACCTCAGCCCTTCGGCTGAGGTTCGGACCTGCGGACTTTGTCCGCTGGTTAAGGCAATCGGCGGCGTTTCACGCTCCACCAAATTTAAAAGCACTGCTCTTTGAGCAGTGCTTTTATTGTTTATCTTATTTGTCGAACATAGGTCTTGCAACGTAAGTTGTATGAAGAAGTTCGTGAGCCTTGTGGCTGTTGGGTTCGCCGAGGAATTCAGCGTAAACTGTCTTAACGTCTTCATTTTCGTGGCTCTTTCTGAAGGGACGGTTCTTGTCGTTTTCATAAAGAGCTGCAGCTCTGAGACCCTTGAGGTCTGTGAAGTTGCGCACTGTTGCACTCTGAACAGGCTGACCACCACCGTTGATACAACCACCGGGACAACCCATGATTTCGATGAATGTGTAATCAGCTGTGCCGTCCTTAACCTTATCCATAAGAACCTTAGCGTTCTTTGTGCCGCTTGCAATTGCAACCTTAACTTCTGTGCCGTCAAGGTTATAAGTTGCTTCCTTAACGCCTTCCATACCGCGAACATCTGTGAATTCGGGGTTGTCAAGCTCTTTGCCTGTAATTACTTCAGCAGCAGTTCTGAGAGCAGCTTCCATAACACCGCCGGTTGTACCGAAGATTACAGCAGCACCTGTACCCTGACCGAGAGGTGAATCGCAGCCTTCATCGGGAAGGAGGTTAAAGTTGATACCTGCTGATTCAATCATTCTGCCAAGCTCTCTTGTTGTAAGAGCGTAGTCGATATCAGCGTAGCCGCTTGCAGCTTCGTCATCTCTGCCGCATTCGAACTTCTTAGCTGTACAGGGCATAATTGCTACAGAAACGATATCCTTGGGATCGATGCCCATCTTTTCAGCGTAGTAAGTCTTTGTGATAGCACCCTGCATCTGCATAGGTGACTTACATGATGAAAGGTGGTCAAGCTCTGTGGGATAGTAGTGTTCGCAGTACTTGATCCATCCGGGTGAGCATGATGTAATCATAGGAAGAACGCCGCCGTTCTTGATTCTGTCAAGAAGCTCTGTAGCTTCTTCCATAATTGTAAGGTCAGCAGCAAAGTTTGTATCAAATACCTTGTCGAAGCCAAGGCGACGAAGAGCAGCAAACATCTTGCCTGTTACGTCTGTGCCGATAGGCATACCGAAGCATTCGCCGAGAGTAGCTCTGATTGCGGGAGCTGTCTGAACAACAACGTGCTTTGTGGGATCGTTGATTGCTGCAAATACCTTTGCAGTGTCGTCCTTTTCATAAATAGCACCTACGGGGCAGTTTACGATACACTGACCGCATGAGATACATGATGTTGAACCGAGAGGAAGCTCGAAAGCTGAACCGATGTGAGTATCAATACCTCTTGCGTTTGCACCGATTACGCTGATGCCCTGAGCATCACAAGCAGCAACACAGCGACGGCAGAGAATACACTTGTTGTTATCTCTTACCATATGAGCTGCTGAGTAGTCAAGCTCGTAAACGGGCTTGTCACCGTCGAATCTGCCTTCGTCATCAACGCCGTATTCCTTGCAGAGCTTCTGAAGCTCGCAGTTGCCGCTTCTTACGCAGCTAAGGCATTTTCTTTCGTGAGTTGAAAGGATAAGCTGAAGAGTTGTTTTTCTTGCCTTACGAACTCTTTCGCTGTTTGTGAAAATTTCTGTTCCGTCTCTTTCAATGGGGAACACGCAAGCTGCAACAAGGCTTCTTGCACCTGCTACTTCAACAACGCAGAAACGGCAAGCACCGATTTCGTTGATTTCCTTAAGATAGCAGAGTGTGGGGATTTCGATGCCGAGTCCTCTTGCTGCTTCAAGAATGGTGGTACCGTAGGGTACTGTACATTCCATACCGTTAATTTTGATGTTAAGCATTTTTTCCATTTGTCGGCACCTCCTTATTTCTTAATAATAGCATTGAACTTACAAGTATCCATACAAACGCCGCACTTGATGCACTTTTCGTTGTCGATTGTATGAACCTGCTTAACTGCGCCTGAGATTGCGCCAACGGGACACTTTCTTGCACAAGCTGTACAGCCCTTACAAAGGTCCTCAACAATTGAGTATGAAAGGAGCTTCTTACATACGCCTGCGGGACATCTCTTTTCAATTACGTGAGCTTCATATTCGTCACGGAAGAACTTGAGAGTTGCAAGAACAGGGTTGGGAGCAGTCTGGCCGAGACCGCAGAGTGAGTTGTCTTTGATATAGTGGCAAAGTGCTTCAAGCTCGTCAAGGTCTTCCATTGTAGCCTTGCCGTCTGTAATCTTGTCAAGCATTTCGCGAAGTCTCTTTGTACCAACACGGCAGGGAGTACACTTACCGCAGCTTTCGTCAACTGTGAAGTCGAGGAAGAACTTAGCGATGTCAACCATACAGTTGTCTTCGTCCATTACGATAAGACCGCCTGAACCCATCATACAGCCGATTGCTGTAAGGTTATCGTAGTCGATAGGTGTGTCCATAAGGTGAGCAGGAATACAACCGCCTGAGGGACCACCTGTCTGAGCAGCCTTGAACTTCTTTCCGCCCGGGATACCGCCACCGATTTCTTCGATGATTTCGCGGAGAGTTGTACCCATTGGGATTTCAACAAGACCTGTGTTTGTGATTTTACCGCCGAGAGCGAATACCTTTGTACCCTTTGACTTTTCTGTACCCATTGATGCAAACCATTCAGCACCGTTACGGATAATAGCAGGGATATTAGCAAAGGTTTCAACGTTGTTTTCTGTTGTGGGCTTACCGAAAAGACCCTTAACTGCGGGATAGGGAGGACGGGGTCTGGGTTCACCTCTGTTGCCTTCGATTGAAGTCATAAGAGCTGTTTCTTCACCGCAAACGAATGCGCCTGCACCGAGCTTTACGTGAAGGTCGAAGTCAAAGCCTGAACCGAAGATATCCTTGCCGAGGAAGCCCATTTCCTTAGCCTGATTGATAGCTATCTGAAGACGAGCAACAGCGATAGGATATTCAGCACGAACGTAGATATAGCCTTCTGTAGCGCCTGTAGCGTAACCACAGATAGCCATAGCTTCGATAATGCAGTGGGGGTCACCTTCAAGAACTGAACGGTCCATAAATGCACCGGGGTCACCTTCGTCTGCGTTACATACTACGTACTTCTGGTCAGCCTGGTTAGCAGCTGTAAAGCTCCACTTAAGACCTGTGGGGAAACCGCCGCCGCCTCTGCCGCGAAGACCTGAATCCTTAATAATCTGAACAACCTTTTCAGGTGTGTATTCTGTAAGACACTTAGCGAGAGCCTGATAGCCGTCATAAGCTATGTATTCATCGATATTTTCTGGGTCAATGACACCGCAGTCACGAAGAGCAACACGCTGCTGCTTTGCATAGAATGTTGTGTCATTAAGAGATTTGATTTCATCTGGAGTTACTGTCTCATCATAGAGAAGACGAGTAACAATTCTACCCTTGAGAAGGTGTTCTTCAACGATTTCAGGGATATCTTCAACCTTAACCTGTGAATAGAAGCTTCCTTCAGGATAAACAATCATAATTGGGCCGAGAGCACAAAGACCAAAACATCCTGTTCTGATAACTTTGATTTCTTCACTAAGTCCTTTTTCAGCAATCTGAGCTTCAAGAGTCTCAATAATTGCCTGACTGTTTGAAGAGGTACAACCGGTACCGCCGCAAACAAG
>JAFOXT010000454.1 GCA_017425745.1 Clostridia bacterium
AAGCTTTCAGATACTATGGAAACAAAGATATATAAGATAAATTCAAAGGATGACGAAAGTGTAGAAGAGGTTGCACTCATTCTTAAAAACGGGGGTCTTGCGGCTGTCCCGACGGAAACAGTTTACGGCCTTGCAGGCAACGCCCTCAGCGAAGAAAGTGCAGAGAAAATTTTCAAGGCAAAGGGAAGACCCTCAGATAATCCCTTTATCGTTCACATCAGTGAGCTTTCGGAATGGGACAGCCTTGTAGAAAGCATACCCGAGCCTGCAAAAGAGCTCAGTGAAAAATTCTGGCCGGGACCTCTTACAATAATTCTGCCTAAATCAGACAAAATTCCTCTTACGGTAAGTGGCGGACTGCCTACTGTAGGCGTAAGAATGCCAAGCCATCCCGTAGCAAGAGCAATTATAAAAGAGTGCGGTTTTCCCCTTGCGGCACCCTCTGCCAATACATCGGGTAAGCCCAGTCCTACAAAGGCTTCTCACGTTATTGACGACCTGTGGGGCAAAATCGACGCTGTTGTTGACGGCGGAGAAAGTGACGTAGGTGTTGAATCCACGGTAATTTCCCTTGCAGTTTCTCCCCCAAGACTTTTCAGACCGGGCGGAATAACAACAGAAATGCTGACAGAGGTTTTAGGTGAATTCACAGTTGATGAAGCCGTTTATCAAAAGCTTGCCGACGGTAAAGAAGCTCCCTCACCGGGTATGAAGTATAAGCACTACTCACCTGAGGCAAAAGTAACTCTCGTCAAGGGCAGCTTTGAGGCATTCAGAAAATTTGCCGAAGAAAACAAGGAGGAAGGTACATACTGTCTTCTTTTTGAAGGTGAAGAAAAAGAAATTTCTCTGCCCTCGATTGTTTACGGCAAAAAGAATGACCCTGCCTCTCAGGCAAAGCATATTTTCGATTCACTGCGTACATTAGATAAGCTTAAGGCAAAAAAGGTTTATGCCCGTTTTCCCGAAAGCGACGGAGTGGGCCTTGCAGTTTTCAACCGACTTATAAGAGCTTCAGGCTTTTCTTTAATTGAGGTGTAAAATGAAAATTTACGGTCTTACAGGAAAAACAGGTGCAGGAAAAAGCACCGTTGCCGAAAAGCTCAGTGCTCTCGGCTTTTACGTTATTGACGGAGATAAAATTGCAAGAAGCATAACCGAAAAAGGTAAACCCGCAATTTCCCTGTTGGCAAACGAGTTTGGCTGTGATATAATTGAAAGTGACGGAAGCCTCAACAGAAAGCTTCTTGCTTCACGGGCTTTCAAGGATAAAGAAAGCACTGCAAAGCTCAACGGCATCACTCACCCCATAATCAAAGCAGAATTTGAAGCAGAAATCATAAAAGCTGAAAATAACGGCTATGCCTACGCGGTAATTGACGCTGCGGCACTTCTTGAAAGCAGCTGTAAGGACCTTTGCGAAAAGATTATTGTAGTAACTGCCCCCGAAGAAATCCGTCTCGAACGTATTCTCCAGAGAGACTCCATTACAAAGGAGCAGGCACTTACAAGAATGAACGCTCAGTTTCCCGACGAATACTACAACGAAAAAGCGGATATACTTATAAGAAACTATCCGCCTTTTGAAAAGGACATTGACCTGACACTCAAGGAGCTGACAGAATGAAAATAAAGCATCCTACCCTACTGAGAATTTTTCTGTCGCTTATTATCCTTTCGGTTATGGGTGTGCTCATTTTCTTTTCCGGAAGGTCAGTGCTTAAGACATTATATCCTCTTGAATATACTGAATTTGTCGAAGTATATGCGAGAGAAAACAATCTTTCCGAGGATTTTGTTTACGCCGTTATAAAATGCGAAAGCGGTTTTGAAAACGATGCAGTTTCCTCTGTAGGTGCAAAAGGGCTTATGCAGATTATGCCCGACACCTTTGACTGGATAAAAATGAAGCTGAAAGATGATGCTTCCTATGAAGACATTTTCGACCCGGAGCTTAACATTGAGTACGGCTGTTATCTTTACGGCTACCTTATGGAAAAATATGAAAGCGAAGAGCTTGCTCTTGCCGCTTACCATGCCGGTACAGGCAATGTGGATAAATGGCTGAAGGATTCCGAATATTCCGACGACGGAAAAGCACTTAAGGATATTCCTTTTCCCTCCACAAAAAAATATGTAACAAAGGTTATTGAAACCAAAAAAATATATCAAAAATTATATAAATGAAAGGATCTTCCCAATGGAAAAAGAAAAAACTCAGGCAGAGCTTCTTGCTGAGAAGCTTATGCTCAAAAAAGAACATTTCAGCAAGGCTATGAGCGACGATGAAATCGCAAAGGCTGACGCTTTCTGCGAAGGCTACAAAACCTTCCTTTCAGAAGCAAAAACAGAAAGAGAATGTGTGGACTACATTGTTGCCGAAGCAGAAAAGAACGGCTTTGTTCCTTTTGTAAAGGGCACAAAGTATGTTGCCGGCGACAAGGTATACTATAACAACAGAGGCAAGGCTATCATTCTTGCAGTTATGGGTAAAAAAGGTGTTACTGAAGGCGCAAAGATTGTTGCTTCACACATCGACTCACCCCGTCTTGACCTTAAGCCCACACCTCTTTATGAAGACTGCGAAATGGCTTACTTCAAGACTCACTACTACGGCGGTATTAAAAAGTATCAGTGGACTGCAATT
>JAFOXT010000455.1 GCA_017425745.1 Clostridia bacterium
ACCCTCGCTTATAACGGGCTCAAGATAATTGAACTGCTTTAGTATATCCTCACCTCTGATTATATTGTCAGGATTTTCTCCCTCATCAGAAAAAGGCATAAGCTCAATAAAGCGTACATCAATTTCACGCTCACGGGCAATATTAATCAGACTTTCGGCTGAGCTGTCATTTCTGCCCTTAATAAGCACTGCATTGAGTCTTATAGGCGAAAGACCTACTCTTTCGCATTCATCAATACCTTCAAAAACCTTTTTCAGCCCGTCATAGCCAGTTATCTCTTTAAACTGTGCTTCATCTGTTGTATCAAGGCTGATATTTACAGCAGTTACCCCTGCTTTTTTAAGCTTTTCGGCATAGGAAGACAGCAGAATTCCGTTGGTTGTTACGGCAATTTTCTTTATACCGTCAATTCTGCTTATTCTTTCTGCTATTTCTGTAATATCCCTTCTTAAAAGAGGCTCACCACCCGTAAGCCTTATTTTACTGATTCCGTGAAACGCAAAGGCTTTAACTATTTTTTCAATTTCGTAAGCAGTAAGCTCTTTTTCATTTTCACATTTTGCACCGCAGTATGAACAGTTAAGATTGCATCTTTTGGTCAGGGATATACGCAGATAATTAATTTTTCTTCCGTAGCTGTCAATCATTTTTAAAATCGCTCTTTCCGCCTGTTTTTTCTAAAAGCTTAATTTCCTTTATTTCCATTTTTCTGTCAATTGCTTTGCACATATCATAAACTGTAAGCGCAGCCACCGAAGCACCTGTAAGTGCCTCCATTTCAATGCCCGTTTTATAGCTGCACTTTCCTTTACAGTAAATGTAGAGTTCGTCTTCACCGTTATTTTCAAAGGTTATTTCAACGCTTTCAATGGGAATGTTATGGCAAAGCGGAATAAGCTCAGATGTTTTTTTAGCCCCCATTATTCCTGCAATTCTTGCCGTAGCAAGACCGTCGCCTTTTTTAAGAGTAGAAGAAAGCAATTTCTCTAGTGTTTCCTTCTGCATCTGAATTTTAGCAAAAGCTGCCGCTGTACGGCGTGTAATTTCTTTTTCACCAACATCAACCATAATCGCTTCGCCGTTTTTATTAAGATGAGTAAGCTCAGCCAAATTTATATCCTCCCATCTGTGTAAGTTTTTCTTTAAGCTCATCACTTTTCAGAATTTTCAAAAACTTCTGTACAGGTTCACTTTCATACACGCTTTCATCAATAAGGACATCATATTCCTCGATGCAAAGCTCTATAAAATCAAGATCATACATTTTTGCAGCAGAATAAATACCAAGACCACAGTCAGCATTACCTGCAGCTATCAGGGCTGCAACTGCTGTGTGGGTGAATTCCTCATTACGGTAGCCATCAATCTCCTTTTTATTCATACCGTTTTCAGCAATAAGGTAGTCACACAAAATTCGTGTACCTGCGCCTGCCTGACGGTTTACATATCTGCCTTTTGTTATATCGCTGAAGCTCTTTATACCGAGAGGGTTTCCTTTTCTGACCATAAGGCCCTGAATTCTGCCCACACCCTTTATAAGCTTAACGCCGCCGTCAGGGAAATATTTATTTATATAGCTTTCATTGTATTTTCCTGTTTCTGTATCAAGCAGATGAATACATCCGAAATGTGCCTGCTTGTTTTTTATTGCTGTTATTGCACCCATACTGCCCACATGAGTTGATGCGGTTCTGAAGGGATAGCCCTTTATTTTCATAATATCAGCAATTTCGTCAATAAGAGGGTCGTGGCTTCCTGTTACTATAAGGGAATTATCGATTTCCTGAATGTCTCTCAAAAGCTCAATTTCAACTGTTTCGCCACTTTCAAAGCCTTCACTGTTCTGAGGCACAGCGAGAATACCGTCAGCCTTTGTAAAGCTTGTAATTACACCCGCTCCTCTCGGAAGAGGCACTGCAACATATCCGTCATCGGATTTACCAAGGGTAACTCTTACATATTCACGGTATTTAAGTGAGGAAACCACTCTTTTTCCAAGCTTTGCAGTAATTTTAGCTTTAGGTGTTACTGTTCGGTTGTAATAAAGCTCAA
>JAFOXT010000456.1 GCA_017425745.1 Clostridia bacterium
GCAATATGAAAGACGGAAGTATTGGTAAAATCTCCGAGAACAGATTTGCAAGAGCAGACCTTGAGCATATTCTTCTTTGTATTGACGATGACCTTCGTATGGAGGGGCTCAAGCATACAAACTATGTCAAATCCATTGTGACCGCACAAGGAAAGATGGACCTTGAAAAGAAGAACAAACAAAGCTATCAGGGATATATGTATGCAAGACTTCTTGCTTTCAGCAACGGTGACCTGCAGGCTATGTTTGATAAAAGCGACGGCTTTTTCAGACGTCAGCTTGTACTGACAACCAAGGACAAAAATGCAGAGAGAATTGATGACCCTCATATAGCAGATAAAATGCGTGAGGAAATTGAAGGTATATTCCTGTGGGCATTTGAAGGTTTACAGAGATTGCTTTCTAATAACTTTCAGTTTACCGAGAGCGAGCGTGCGATAAGCAACCGAGAGACCGTCAAGCGTAATAATGTCAATGCAGTTGAATTTATGGAGTCAGACGGATACTTTGTATTCGCAGAAGATAAGTCTGTAACATCAAAAGAATTGTATGAGATTTACAAGCTTTGGTGCGAAGAAAATGCACTGTCGCCGATGAGCTCAAGAAGCCTGAGTGACTTTCTGATTGCCAATGAAAACAAGTACGGTATTAAAAGCAGTAACAATGTTTACAACAGAGAGCATCGCAGAGTGAGAGGCTTCATTGGCATAGAGGCTACTGTATCACCGTTTATGAATAATCTGTATGGTTCATAAATGGTGAGTGAAAAGTTTTACGGGGTACAGGGTGGTTTTACAAAAACAGCCCTGTTGGGTGGCAATTCGCAAATTGCAGGGCAAAGCCCTATAACCCCCTCGGAGAGCGCAATAGCAGCTTTTGATAGCCTTATGGATGTCAAAAGTGCTTTTGCGTTACTCTTGACAAGAGTAACAGAACTTTTTATAAGGTTTGTAGATTATAAAAGTAAAGGAAAGGTGATTCTATAAGACGAACAATCAGTATATGCGTAGGTAAAGGTTCGGTAAAACACAACAGCAGAGAGTTCAATGCAAAGAATACAGACCCCGGAAGAACTCCTCTGAACACCGAATACTGCAATGAAAAAATCAAAGATGTGTACCATCAACTGTTTGATGAAGCACTTCAAAGATACAACCAAAAACAAAAACGAGCCGACAGAAAAATTGAAAATTACTATGAAAAAATACGCTCAGGTAAGCAGGAAAAACCGTTTCATGAGATAATTATTCAGATCGGTAACTGTGATGATATGAATGCAAAAACTCCTGACGGTGAACTTGCTGAGAGAATACTTGATGAATATTATCAGGATTTTCAAAAACGTAATCCGTACCTCAGAGTTTTTTCGGTTCATCTTCATATGGACGAAGCGACACCGCATCTGCATATAGATTTCGTACCATTCACAACAAAAAGCAAACGAGGTCTTGATACAAGAGTGTCACTAAAACAGGCTTTGGCAAATCAGGGTTTTGTCGGAAATTCAAAACACGAAACCGAACGGAACCTTTGGGTAGAGTCTGAAAAGGCGGAGCTTGCAAAAGTAATGGAACGATACGGTGTTGAATGGGAGCAAAAAGGCACCCATGAAAAACATCTATCCGTCTATGATTATGAAAAGAAAATGCGGTCTCAGGAAGTTGAAAAACTCACAGCCGAATCAGAAAAATTGAACTTAAAAGTTGAGGAACTTACCGAAAAGGCAGAAGCTCTGATGCGGTTTAATTCAGATATGAGTGAAATAGCGGAAGATTTTTATGATACTGACGAGTTTAAATTACCTGAACCGCCGCCGCTTATGACGGCAAAAGCATATAAAACAAAAGTGGTTGAGCCTCTTTTCAGAAAGCTTCTTGACCTTGCAAAAACTGCAGTAAGAAAGTGCTTTGAGCTGCAGAATCAGCTCAACAGTATAAAACTATGGGGCAAGGCTGATAAAGTCAATGCAGGGCAGATATTGGCTGAAAATCGCACCTTAACTGAACAGAATGAAAGGCTTAACAGAGATGTTCAGAACTATAAATTGCTCCGTAAAATCTTCGGTGATGAGCAGATTGACTCTCTTGTAGTCAAAGCAAAAGAAACCGAAAGAGTAAACCGTCAGGCTCGTTATAGAAAACCAAACACTCCTATTCGCAAAACGGACAGATGAGCCTAACGGTTTAAGATGTAATAATTTGGAAATAATAAAAATAACGTAAGGAAAGGTAGGTATATTGTTTTAATGGAAATGGAAGTCTCCGAAAAAGACCGCATTGTCTACTATTGGTTAACTAACGAAGAGAAAGAAAATACAGAATTCCGACAGGCTCTCAAGCCTCAGTATGGCGAATGGAGCAGAAAAGGTTATAAGGTCTGTGTATTTCTTTCCGGCAGAGGTAATCTCGTGGATTTAACAAAAGAGCTGTTGATTCACAACAAGCAGGTTATAGCCAAGAGAAATGTCAGACGTGCGATGGAAAGAGACAGATAATTCTCAATCCGAAGGCAGAATTTATTTCTGCCGGATACATAAGACTTCCGAACTTATGTAATAACTTCCAGCAGTTATTTAAAAATTATTTCCTTTTAACGGTTGAAACGAACAGCATTGTGTGTTACAATGTTGTTCGTAAAATCGTGAATACAAAAATATAACATTGGTGGTGAAAAATTGAGCGTAAAAAGAATAGCAGCTTATTTGCGAATCTCTGTTGATACAGAAAAAGACAGAGATAATACCTCTATCGAAAATCAGCGAAGAATTATTAAAGCATATGTCAAGCAGACATTTCCTGATGCAGAGGTTGATTATTATGAAGATCGTGACCGAAGCGGATATACCTTTGAACAGAGAGAAAACTATCAGTTAATGCGTCCTCGTTTGATGGATGGTTATTATGATATTCTTATGATTAAGGATTTTTCTCGTTTTTCCCGTCGTAACAGCAGAGGTCTTGTTGAGCTTGAGGATTTGCGTGATGCAGGTGTTCGCATTATATCGGTAAGTGATGGCATTGATTATCCGACCTATGACGATTGGAATAATATTCAGGTGCGATTCCTTCTTAATGAAATGCCTGTTACTGATGCTTCCAAAAAGGTTAAGAGGGTTGTTGAAATCCGTCAGAATAGTGGCAATTGGATTTGTGCAGTACCCTACGGTTACTATATTGTTGATACAAAAAATATGGTTTTTGAAGTAGTTGAAAGTGCCGCTGAGGTTGTCAGAAAAATTTTCGAGCTTTATAATGACGGTTGGGGTTATAAGAAAATTGCTAATTACCTAACTGAACAAAATATCCCGACTCCCCGTATGGTTGAAAAAGAACGAAAAGAAAAAGATGCTCAGCTTCGCAAGATCGAAAAGGAAATAAAAATTAAAGCAAGTAATGTATGGGCTGTACCGTCTATTAACGGTATTTTGCGAAATGATTTTTATATCGGCACTCTCCGACAGAGGAAATATACACGAACAAAAATCAACGGACCCGACAAAAAGCTTGATGAAGAGGAAAATATAGTTTTTGAAAATCATCATACACCTATTGTTGACGTAAAAGAGTTTATGAAGGCACAGCAGAATCTGAAGGCAAGAACAAGGTCAAATTACCGTGGTGTAAAAAAATACGATACAACCTATTCCGGTTTTCTTTTCTGCGGTGATTGTAACAGTCCCATGTTTTCTATGAGCAGACCTGATTTAGCTCCTGCTTATGTTTGCGGCTCGTATCATAAGCGAGGTCTGAAAGGCTGCACTTCTCATCATACACGCATTGATTTGCTTGATACACTTATAAAAAAATACATCGAGCGTGTTATGATGAACGCCGATGCAATGATTGCCGAGCTTGAAAAAGCAATTAAGGATGAACCTGAGATGATGGAAAAATCTGCTGATACAGTTGCTAATCTCGAAGTGGAGTTAGCAAAAACAAGAGAAGAACTTAAGGCAACTCAGAAGCAGAAAATCAGAGAACTTATGAAAAATCAAGGTTCTAACCGTGATATTATAGAAGAAACCTATGAGGAAATAGAAGAGGAGCTTCTTCAGAAAATTGAAGGCCTTGAAAAGCAGATTGAAATGATAGTTGAAAAACGCAACACTGTCATTGAGGTTAACCGTATTGCAAAGACAGCTCTTGATATTTTCCGTGATATTCTTGAAAAGCCAAATCTTGATAAAGGTGATTTAGGCTTAATTCTTGACAGAATTATAGTAAACGGAAATGAAGAACCTTCTATTGATATTGAGCTTAAGGCGGATATCAAAATGCTTCTTGAGGTAGGTACTCTTACCGATGAGCAGTTAAAGGAAGCAGGATACCGAGGTACAGTTGTAAATTTTGATTGGGACATCGGAAGTAACTTAAAAGCCACAATAGTCCAAAAGGCTAATCGCCAAAGGGACAAGGCTTTCGGTGTCAATGTTATATGTGGCGGCGACGCGCTTGAAATCTATACCCAGGCTGACGGTGAGGTTATCTTCAAAAAATATTCACCAATCGGCGAGCTTGGCCCATGTACTCAGCAGTACGCAGAGGTGCTCAGCCGCACAACGGGAATGACAGCAGTTATCTGCGACCGTGACCATATTATCGCAGCAGCAGGTATTCCCAAAAAGGAAGCTATGAACAAACGTGTTTCGCCTCTTCTTGAAAGCTATATGGAGCGCAGAAGCTTTTATAGCTATTCAGTGGATAAGGAAAGCC
>JAFOXT010000457.1 GCA_017425745.1 Clostridia bacterium
ATGTTTCCCGAATCAGATGAAGAAGGCGGCTTTGAAAGCGGCGGTTCACCGACAATGCCATTTTTACAAGGGCTTTTCGGTGACTTACAGAACTCACTCAGCATAAAAAACGATAGTGAAAACACGCCCGAAGCGACATCTTCATCAACAAAGCAGTCTGAAAATAACAAGGGCAGACGCAAAAAGAAGGACGAAAAGAAACGCAAATTCCTTATGCAGTACTGCACCGACCTTACAGAAAAGGCTAAGGCAGGAAAGCTTGATAATATTATCGGCAGAGATAAAGAGCTTGAAAGAGTTGTGCAGATTCTCTGCAGACGTTCAAAGAACAATCCTTGCCTTATCGGTGAGCCTGGTGTAGGTAAAACCGCAATTGCAGAAGCACTCGCTTTAAGAATTGCAAGCGGTAATGTACCTGCAAAGCTTGCTGACAAGGAGATTCACCTTCTTGACCTCACTGCACTTGTTGCAGGCACACAGTTCAGAGGTCAGTTTGAAAGCAGAATCAAGAACCTTGTTGACGAGGTTAAATATAACGGCAACATTATTCTCTTTATCGACGAGGTGCATAACCTTGTTGGTACAGGTGATGCAGAAGGCTCAATGAATGCGGCCAATATTCTTAAGCCCGCACTTTCAAGAGGCGAAATTCAGGTTGTAGGCGCAACTACCTTCACTGAATACAGAAAAAATATCGAAAAGGATGCAGCTCTTGAAAGACGATTCCAGCCCGTTAAGATTGAAGAGCCTTCAATCAAGGACGCAACTGAAATTCTTATCGGTATCAAAAAGTATTACGAAAACTATCACCGCGTAAGAATCAGCGACGAGCTTGTAAAAAAGGCAGTTATTCTTTCAGAAAGATACATTACAGACCGTTTTCTTCCCGATAAGGCAATTGACCTTCTCGACGAAGCGTGTACCTGTGCAAACCTTCGTAATAAAGCAATTTCAGACCTTGAAATTGCCGAGAGAAAGCTCACTGAGCTTAAAGAGGACGAAGAAGACCTTATGAATACTCAGGAAGACCCTGATTACGAAGCAATTGCCAAGGTTAAGAGCGAAATTGTCAAGTATGAAACAGATATGGAAGGTCTTTCAGAAAGAGCAAGCGATAACGAAGTAACAGAGGTTGATATTGCAAAGGTAATCGAGCTCTGGACAGGCGTACCCTCAAGCAAGATTATTGAAAGCGATCTCAAAAAGCTTGCAGGACTTGAAGACACACTCAGAAAAAAGGTTATCGGTCAGGACGAGGCAATCAGAGTTATTGCTGCTGCAATCAAGCGTAACCGTGTGCAGATAAGTCCAAGAAGAAGACCGGCATCATTCATCTTTGTCGGCCCCACAGGTGTAGGTAAAACCGAGCTTGTAAAGCAAATTTCTTCTGAGCTTTTCTCAACTCCCGAAACTCTTATCAGACTTGATATGTCCGAGTTTATGGAAAAGCACAGCGTTTCAAGAATTATCGGTTCCCCTCCGGGTTATGTAGGCTATGACGAGGCGGGACAGCTTACTGAAAAGGTAAGAAGAAAGCCCTACAGTGTAATTCTCTTTGACGAAATTGAAAAGGCTCACCCCGACGTTATGAATATTCTTCTTCAGATTCTTGACGAAGGCAGAATCACCGATGCTCAGGGCAGAACTGTCAACTTTGAAAACACTGTAATAGTAATGACTTCAAACGCAGGCAGTGAAAGAAAAGGCAGTTCAATCGGCTTTGGCAAGGAAAAAGGGGATATGACAAGAGAAAAGGTTATGAAGGCTCTTTCAGAATTCCTCAGACCCGAATTTATCGGCAGAGTTGATGAGGTAGCAGTTTTCAACAGCCTTACAGAAGAGGACTATGTAAAAATTGCAGACCTTCTTCTTTCAGAGCTCAGCGAGTCACTCAGTGAAAAGCTCATTGATTTTAAGTGGACAGATGAAGTGAAGGCTTATCTTGCAAAGAAAGCACACGGCGGCTCAAGAGGAGCAAGAGACCTCCGCAACCTTATCAGAAAAGAGATTGAAGACGAAATTGCAAATATCATTATTGATAACGCAGATTCTCTTGTTACAGCAATTGCGGCTGAAATCAAAGAGGAAAAGCTTGTGCTTTCCCACATATAAACAGCATAATCTTAACTAAAAGCGACATTCCGTTTAGGAGTGTCGCTTTTAAATAAACCGTTCGATTACTATTGACAAAGCTTGTTAATTTTATGTATAATAAATAGAGATTTTTTGTGGAAGGATTGACAGTCTTGACAAAGTTTGCGACAATTTTAACAAACAGACAGACAGGACATAGTTCTGTTATTTCCGCATATCATATTTTAAATTAACCGTTTTGGTCCGGATGAAAATTCGGGTCAGGGCGGTTTTTTATATTTAAATTTTTGAGGAGGCAATTCAAATGAAAAAGAAAATTATCTCTGTGCTTTTAGCAACTATTCTTATTTTCAGTGCTATGGCTCCTGCAGCTTCAGCAGTAGGTGAAGCAAAACCAATTTATCCCGTTGTTTATGTAACAGGATACGGGCCCAATATTTTTGCTGTAAAAGGTGATATGACTTCTGAAATTTATTGGCCAACAAGTGAAGATCTCGGTGCAATTTTAAAGGAAGCAATCGGTCCTTGCCTTAAGGAGCTTGCAGTAGCTCTTGTAACTGACGATTTCTCAAAGTATTGCGATGAGCTTTATAAGGCAATTCATCCTATCTATGAGGACATTTCTCTCGCTCCCGACGGAATGCCTAAGGATGCTTCAGGCAGAGGCGAAAATCCCAACCACATTTTCCTTATGTATGATAAGTACACAGGCGGTGACGAAACCTTCCCTTATGACTGGAGACTTTCACCTGAATATTCAGCTGCAGAGCTCAGCACCTTCGTTGATACAATGATCAGAGAAACAGGTGCTCCCAAGGTTAATATCGTAGCCCGTTGCCTTGGCGGTAACGTTCTTTCAGCTTATCTTCAGAATGATCCCAACGCTGTAAATAAGGTAGAAACAGCTGTATTCTACATTCCTTCAACAGAAGGTATCGGTCTTTTCGGTCAGCTTTTCTCAGGTAAGCTTGACATCACAGCAGACAACCTCAATACATATGTAGAAGAGCTTGTAAAGTATCAGGCTCTCGTTGATGATCCTGCCGTTCAGGATTTCCTCATTGTGCTTATTTCAATTCTTGAACAGATTAAGTTCCTCAGCCTTGCTGAGTCAGCTTTTGAAAAGCTGATTGATGAAATCGGCTCAAACCTTATTCCCAGAATTATCAGAAGAAGCTACGGCTCATTCCCGTCATTCTGGTCAATGGTGCCCGCTGAAGACCTTGAAACAGCAATTGAATATGTTTATAATACACCTGAACTCAAAGAAGAATATGCAGGTACAATTGAAAAGGCTCGTCACTACCGTGACAATGTTCAGCTTAACGCAAGAAAGAATATTCAGGAGCTTAGCGATAAAATCGACATAAAGGTTATTTCAAAGTATAATATTCCTCTTATGCCCATTATTCCTGATTGTGATAAGAACAGTGACGGCACTGCAGAAACAATTTATACTTCCTTCGGCGCAACTGTATCAGATTTCGGCAAGACACTTACAGCTGATTATATTGCTTCAATGCCTGAAGCAAACAAGAAGTACCTTTCAGCTGACGAACAGATTGATGCTTCAACCTGTGCTCTTCCAAATGAAACATGGTTCATCAAAAACAGCTATCACGACCATTTCCCTGCAAGCATTGATAAGCTTATTGACACAATGCTTCTTACAGATATGGACATATTCTCAAACCCTGAATATCCTCAGTTCCTTGAAGATACAGGTGCAGAAAAGCTTGTTCCCGTAACAGAAAAAGATGAGGTAAGACCTGACGATAATTCATTTGAAGGCATTATTGCTCTTTTCAAGAGATTTATTGCAAGTATGATTGAAATTTTCAAAAAGCTTTTCAATTCAGTACCCCAGAATGCTGCGTAACCATTTATCAACAAAAAATCCCTCGAAGTTTAAATTCGAGGGATTTTCTATTGTAATTTTAATTAATTAAATTAATTATTTCTTAATTAATTCATATTCATATGTTATAATAACTTCAATTGTTCAAAATAGGAAGTGATTGTATTGAAAAAACTGATTGCCGTAATACTTTCAGTTGTTATGCTTTTTTCAATAACAGGTCTTGCTTTTGCCGAAAAAGAGCAGACGACAGATACACCTATAATTATAATACCGGGCTTTCTTCAGACTAATCTGCAGTTCAAAAAGGAAGACGGAAGCTTTGAAAAGGTGTGGCTGCCTGATTTTGCAGAAAAGTTTGATGTAATCGGCAAGAATATTCCTGAAATTGTTGATTCAATGGTAAAGGCGTTTGCAGATGATCCGGAGGCTCTTGGTAAGGCTCTGATGAATATGATGTCTGAGCTTATGCCTAAGATGATGTGTAACCCTGACGGAACAAGCCTTTATCCCGTTACCCATTATGAAAATGACCCCGCAAAAAGAAATATGCATTACATAAAAAATTCAGGCGAAAAGGTTAGTATGCAGGCCTATTATACTTTCGCTGATCATATCTGCAAGGAAGGTTATGCAAAAGCTGAAAATGTTTTTGTCTTTGAATATGACGGAAGAATGGACGCACTTACAGTTGCTGATGAGCTGAGAGTCTTTGTCAAGGCTGTAAAAAGCTATAGCGGTAAGGATAAAGTCAGACTTTTCGGTGTCAGCTACGGTGGACAGATTGCAGAAACTTATCTTCATCTGTATAAGGATGACGGAGATGTGGAAAAGGTAGTTTTCAGCGTACCTTCCTTCGGTGGAACCAATTTCGGCGACAGATTATTGAACGGAACAGTTGATTTCGCTCTTGACGATGTAATCGGAATTATTGAAAATATTACGGGCAGTGATACCGACTACGGTAAATTGCTGAAGGATGTTGACCCGGAATTTTTCAGCCGACTTCTCAATGGTGTTTCGGCAGGTATCACTGAGTATGCAAAATATTGGGGCTCTGTTTATTCACTTACTTCGGTTGAGCATTATGAAAGCCTTAAATCTAAATTCCTGCATCCATCGTTCAGTGAAGAGCTTATCAGAAGGAACGATATAATTCACTATGAAATTATGCCAGCTGTAAGAGAGACTCTTAAAAAGTGTATGGAAAGCGGTATTGAAATTGCAATTCATGCCTGCAGCGGACTTAATCTTTCACTCGGCGGCGAAGAAAACAGCGATTTACTTCTTGCAGTCAAGGATGTTACCGGTGCAGAAAGCACAGTGCTTGGAAAAAGATACGAAAACGGCTATACAGGCGCAAGAACTGAATGCACCGATGAAAGCCATCATCACGTTTCTCCCTCAATGGAAATTGACGCTTCAACAGCATATCTTCCCGAGCATACATGGTTTGTTGACGGATCTCACCACGCAATGTTCCAGTATGAGCAGTACGGTCTTGCTCTTGCAACAAAGGCTGTTTGTACCGATGAGCTCAAGGACGTTTATTCGAGCCCTGACTTCCCTCAGTTTGTTTGCTCAGATAATCCTAACAACGGCGTTTATGCTGAGTTTGATGTGAGCACCTCGGGCTACATCACTGACGAGGACAGCAAGCTTATTATTGAAAATATTTACAAGAGAAACAAAATCAAAATCCTTTCGGTAAAGGCAAAGGGAATGGAGCTTGAATTCAGTCCCGAGGATAAGGTGCTTTCACCGGGAGAAACACTTGAAGTTGCTTTTAACGGAGAAATTCCCGAAGGCAATGCAGTAAGAACAGCCGTTACGGTTAAGTACATAAAATATGACCTTTTAAGCAAGGTTGCAGAAAGAACCTTTGATTTCACTGTGCTCAGTAATGAAAAAACAGACAGTGACGGCAAAATAGTAGGTAATGAATTTGATGAAACCTTTTCTTCGGGAATTCCTGCGCTGGACAGATTGATTGCATCAGTGATGAACGTGGTTGATCTTGTGTTTGTGTTTGTTGAATTTATCCGAAGCGACGCTTTCAGATATCTTTTGTGATAAAAAAATAAAAGACAATCTTCCGTGAAGAAGGTTGTCTTTTTAATAGCTGTAATTTTTGCCGAAACTTAAAGCATATGATAAGACGGAATTTGCTTACTTATATTTTTCATACAATATAGGAAGAATTTCGTGCAGGTTACGGTATTCTACACAACAATGTTCAGCCATGCCTTTTGCCATATCTTCAGTGATAATTATTTTTCTCAACAAGCTGCTTTTCATAGTTTTTCCAAGCCAGAATCTGCTTATCATAAACAGTCCGTCTTCGGTTTGTCTGAAAATATGTGCCATTTCTGTATGCTTTACTAAATTATTAAAAGCACCTACATGGCCGCACACAATACATTGAATATTATTTTTCTTCATAACCTCTTCAGAAAAGCCGAATTCCTGAGGTGTAACAAAATCGATTCTTAAAGGTAATTTTGCACTGCCGATTTTTTCTAACGGATATTGAGTGTTGTTTTGAAAAGGGGGACAGGACTTCTGATTGAAATATTCTTTCTGCTTTTTTGAATAGCCTATTCCGTAATGCTCTCCGGGGAACCATACCTGATAACGCTCTTTTGCCTGCGGATGCCACCAGAACCACCAATCAATCATTTCAGCTGTAATTCCCGGCATCGGACATATCATTGATACAAGGTAAGTGCCGTCATCCATTTTTGTATACCCAATTTCTGTCTGTAGGTCAGAATCAGATAAAACATTGTTCTTCTGGTCAAAAGGTGTTTTTGTTATTTGATTTTTTATCAGAGCTTTTTCGATTTCCGGCGGCATTTTCGGTAATGCTTTTTTCAATAACTCTTTTATTTCCATTTGTCAAACCTTCTGCAACTTTATATTTATGAACCGATTATATCACACACAACCAAAAATTACAATCGGGTGCGGGTGTCTCGCCCACAATTATTCATTATTCATCTGCGAAGCGACTTCATTGTTCATTAGAAAATCCGTTCTTTATGAAATTAAAAATGAATAATACAAACGAAAAATCCGCCCACTTTCGTGAACGGATTTTCGTTTGGAGCTGTTAACCGGATTCGAACCGGTGACCTCGTCCTTACCAAGGACGTGCTCTGCCTGCTGAGCCATAACAGCAAATATTTACACAGCTCATTGATTATACCTTATATCTGAGAGGTTGTCAAGATATTTGCTGAAAAAATTTATATCATTAATCCGAAAAAATAAAGAAAAACCCTTGACAAATCACACACTATGTGTTAATATATCTGCACAACAAAGCAGAACAGTTCCCGTTCTCACCCTCGGAATAAGGTTTCCTCGGGTCAATACTTAACCTATTGGTAGTATTGCGTGAACTATGTCTGTTCACGCTTTAATTATTTTGGAGGTGTATGAACATCGCTATCAAGGAAATGCAAATCAATGAAGAAATCCGCGACAAGGAAATAAGAGTTATCATGAATGACGGTGAAGCTCTTGGTATCATGTCAGCAGATGAGGCGCTGAAAATCGCTGAGGAAAAGGATCTTGACCTTGTAAAAATTGCTCCCCAGGCCGTTCCTCCCGTGTGCAAAATCATGGACTACGGCAAGTATCGCTTTGAACAGACAAAGCGCGAAAAGGAAGCAAAGAAAAATCAGCATGTAGTTGAAATCAAGGAAGTAAGACTTTCCCTGGGTATTGATACGCATGACTTCGAAACAAAAGTCAACCACGCAAAACGCTTTCTTACAAGCGGCAACAAAGTAAAGGTTTCAATCAGATTCAGAGGACGTGAAATGGCTCACACCGAAAACGGTCTCGTAATTATGAAACAGTTCTCAGATGCCTGCGAAGAGTTTGGCAATGTTGAAAAAGCTGCAAAGCTCGAAGGTAAATCAATGATGATGTTCCTGGCACCAAAGCCGAAAAAGTAATAACAGGAGGAATTTACAATGCCTAAAATTAAGACACACAGCGGTGCAAAAAAACGTTTTAAGCTTTCCAAGAACGGCAAGCCCATCCGTTACCACGCAAACAAATCACACATCCTTACAAAGAAGAACACAAAGCGTAAGAGAGGTCTTCGTCAGACAGTTGTTGCAGACAAGACAAACGAGAAGCAGATTAAGCGTCTTATTCCTTACAAATAATTTTCGTCTAAAACTCAACTAATTCTATAACAAACGGAGGTACTTAATCATGGCTCGTATTAAAGGCGCAATGATGACTCGTAAGAGAAGAAATAAAGTATTAAAGCTTGCTAAGGGCTACTACGGCTCAAAGCACAGCCTCTTCAAGACAGCTAAGCAGGCTGTTATGAAGTCAGGCAACTATGCATACATCGGCAGAAAGCAGAAGAAGAGAGATTTCCGTCGTCTTTGGATCACAAGAATCTCAGCTGCTTGCAAGGCAAACGGCACAAACTACTCAACATTCATGAACGGCCTCAAGAAGGCAGGCATCGACCTCAACAGAAAGATGCTTTCAGAAATTGCTATTGCTGATCCCGCAGCTTTCACAGCTCTTGTAGAAAAGGCAAAAGCAGCTCTTTAATTCACAATTTTATGCGTCCGAGATTTTTCTTCTCGGGCGTATTTGTGTTTTATTATGACACAAAATTTATGCTGAAAACGGCAGAGGAGAAGGTGCAAAATGAACAGAATTGACAGTGTAAGCAACGAAAAAATCAAATATGCAGTGAAAATTGCTGCCTCTTCTTCAAAGCGCAAGGAGGATAAAATCTTCTTTCTTGAGGGCCTTCGTCTGTGCCGTGATGTAGCTTTGACAGGCATAAAAATAAAAACCGCTTTCTTTACTGATAAGGCCTATGAAAAGAATCAGTCAGATGCAGATTTTATAAAAGACAAGGCTGAAAACAGCTTTCTTATATCTCAGTCGGTTGCTGACAAAATGTCTCTTACCGAAAATTCCCAGGGCTTTTATTGCCTTTGTGAATATTCCTGGGTGCTTTCGGAAAAAGATATAGATGCCAAAGGCAAGTATATTGCCCTTGAGAATGTCCGCGACCCTGCAAACTTAGGTGCAATCTGCAGAACAGCTGAGGCTCTCGGTATAAAGGGAGCAATTCTTTCAGGCTGTTGTGACAGATTCAGCCCCAAATCTCAGCGTGCAGCAATGGGTTCACTTCTGCGTCTTGCGGTTGTTGAAACAGAAAACCTTCCCGAAACTCTTCGGAGACTCGGAGAAAAAGGTATGAAGCTTTATGCTACAACACCTGATGAAAATGCTGCTCAGATTACAAAGAGTGATATGAACGGCGGTGTTGTCTGCGTAATCGGTAACGAGGCCAACGGTGTAACCGATGAAACCTTCAGTGTGTGCAAAAAGCTTACAATTCCAATGAAGGGCAGGGCAGAATCACTTAACGCATCAATGGCTGCTGCCATTACTATGTGGGAGATGATGCGCTGATGGAAAATGAAATTTATTGGATATGGCTTCAGCAGTGTTGGGGTTATGGCAAAAAAATTGACAGCTTCCGTTCGGAATTTGTCAACGCCAAAAGGCTGTACGATGCTGACGATAAAGAAATCAAGGCTGTTTTTTCAAGTAAATATTCGTCACAGCTTATAAAAAGAGACCTTAAGAAAGCAAAAGAAATTTTTGAATTCTGTAAGGAGCATAAAATACACATAGTCACTCCTGACAGCGACTTTTATCCGTCAAAGCTTCTTGAAATTGAGGATTTTCCGCTTGTGCTTTACGTGAGAGGCGAGTTGGAGGTGCTTGAAGCACAGCTCAGTATTGCCGTTATCGGCAGCCGTACCTGCAGTGCCTACGGTGAAGAGGTTGCAAAGGACGTTGTTTCTGACCTTGCAAAAAATAATGTTGTAATTGTCAGTGGCGGTGCAGTAGGTATTGACAGTGTGGCTCACAGAACCACAATTGAGAATGGCGGTAAAACTGTTCTTGTTATGGGGTGCGGTCACGGCTATGGCTACCTTCCCGAAAATTCCGGACTGAGAAAGTCTGTTGCCGAAAACGGAGCGCTTGTAACTGAGTATCCTCCGCTTTTCCCTGTAGATCAGGGAAGCTTTCCGAGGAGAAACAGAATCATTTCTGCTCTCAGCGACGGTGTTGTGATTATCGAGGCGGCAGAGAGAAGCGGAACACTGAACACTAAAAACCACGCCCTGAAGCAAGGAAGAAAAATTTTCGTTCTTCCGGGTGACACAAAAAGCGGAAGATTTGACGGTTCGAATCATCTGATTTCTGAAGGGGCAATTCCCATATTCTCAGGTGAGGAGATTCTTAATCACTACGGGATTGTGGTAAAAGATAAGAAGAATACAGCTAGAAAAACAGGTACGCCTTTTGAAAATATTGACGAAAAAGGCCTATCTGCGCGAAAAGGTAGGGTCGGCAGAAAAAAGAAGGTTGCAGCTTCTGAAACAAAGAAAGCTTCTGAGCCGATTGAAACCTTAAAAGAAGAAGAAAAAGTTATAGAAAAAGCAAAAAATCCTCCTGAGGGTATTTCTAAAAACGCTGAAATAGTGTATAATGTAATGTCCGAAGGTGTAATTGAGCTTGACGAAATTATAAGAAAATCAGCTCTCGGAGTGGGCACTGTGCTCGCTTGCCTTTCAGAGCTTGAAATTTTCGGAGCAATTTCAAAAACAAGCCCACAGACTTTTGAAATAAATTGAGAAATTAACTTTTATGAAAAGGTGAAAAATAAATGGCAGATTTAATTATCGTGGAGTCGCCTTCAAAGGCGAAAACACTTAAAAACTACCTTGGAAGCGGATATGAGGTAATTGCTTCAAAAGGCCACGTAAGAGACCTTCCTGCAGCAAAGCTCAGCGTTGATATCAAGAACGATTTCGCTCCCAAATACAGCATAGTAAAAGGAAAGGAAAAGCTCGTCAAGGAACTTAAGGCTGCTGTTGCCGACAGTGACGAGGTTTATCTCGCAACCGACCCTGACCGTGAGGGAGAAGCAATTTCATGGCATCTTGCTGAAATTCTCGGTCTTGACCTTCAGAAGGCTAACCGTGTTACCTTTAATGAAATTACAAAGACTGGTGTCAAAAACGGTATGGCTAACCCCAGAAGGGTTGACCTTGACCTTGTAAATGCTCAGCAGGCAAGAAGAATTCTTGACCGACTTGTAGGCTATAAGCTCAGCCCCTTTGTTTCACAGAAAATCAGAAGAGGCCTTTCAGCAGGCCGTGTGCAGAGCGTTGCCGTAAGAATGATTGTTGACCGTGAAAACGAAATCAGAGCCTTTAATCCCGAAGAGTACTGGACAATTGACGCAAAGTTCACTTCTGCTGCAAAAAGAGTTCTCACTGCTGATTTTTACGGCGATGAAACAGGTAAGGTTAAGCTTACAAGCGAAGAACACGCAAACAGCTACCTTGAAAGACTTGAAGGTGCTTCATACTACATCAGCTCACTTAAAAAAGGCACAAGAAAAAAGAATCCTGCACCTCCCTTTATTACATCAACTCTTCAGCAGGAGGCTTCAAAAAAGCTTGGCTTCAGAGCTGAAAAGACAATGAAAATTGCTCAGGAGCTTTACGAAGGTGTAACTGTTGCGGGCTACGGTTCAGTGGGTCTTATCACATATATGAGAACTGACTCACTGCGTATTTCAGAAGAGGCAAGAGCTCAGGCTGACGATTTCATCAAGGAAAAATTCGGTGACAAGTATCTTCCCGAAAAGCCAAGATACTTCAAATCAAGAAGTAACGCTCAGGACGGTCACGTGGCTATCA
>JAFOXT010000057.1 GCA_017425745.1 Clostridia bacterium
CAACGCTTACATTGAAGGTGTCAAATGTTGTGTATCTGCAAACATATGAATGAGCTGTTGTGTTCTTGATAGCATCCCAGAGCTGTGTGCCGTACTGAGCGAAGTTGGTTTTTTCGTCAGCCTTACAAGCCATAAGCCACATAGGAACGTCTGCGAGATTATCAAGCTCAGCCTGAGTGGGCATATATGTAGGTGAGCAGAGAAGCATTGCAGCGAAAAGTGTGGGTGAATTTGCTGCAAGTCTTACAGCAACCTTGCTGCCTTCGTCCCATGCAACAAGGTAAATTCTGCTTGTATCAATGTGGTCAGCATTCTTGTTGATGAAGTCTTCCATCATAGCCTTAACTGAATTTCTTACGCTTTCTTCGTTTTCAACAGCACCGCCTGCATAGGTGTTGATGGGATGAGGACGAGCAATAACAATGTAAGCACCGCCTGCATTGTAAAAACGGCTCTGGAATTCAGGTAAAGCCCAACGGGGGAAGTTTGTTTCTCTGAGTTCAGCACCCTTGTGTCCTACCTTTGTTGTCTTACCGATCATGAAAACAACGGGGTACTTGGTTGTGCTGCCGCGATTGTCATCGAGGGGTGAGTAGTAGCTGTATTCAGTTACATAACCGTCTGAGAAAAGGCTCTGACCGGTTACAGGGCCTGCAGCGCTTCTGAATTTGCCCATTGCTGTTTCATCAGGGTTTGCAACCGCAGCGAATGAATAAACACCGCAGCTCATGATGAGAATCAGAGTGAGAACAAGTGAAATTACTCTTTTAGTTGTTTTGGTTAACATCTTCGTTTACCTCCATATACTATAATGTAATAATTAGATATGCTATATAATTATACTAAAGGGAAATACGGTTGTCAAGATTTATACATACAAATTGGCATAATTTCATAAGAATTTCATATTAAGAAAACTCAGACGGGATATTACACCCGAATTTATGGTCAAAATATATATAAAGTATACAATATTTATAACAATTCTGAATAAATTTTGTCCAAAACATTGACTTTTGCCTTCTGTTGCTATATCATATACTTTATAAAATTGTAACTTTAACGTTCAATTTTTAAATAACGGCAGTAAAAGCCGTAAAAAAGGAGTTATGAAGAATGGAATTATTGACTTATATGATTCCCGTTGTAGGTATAATTGCACTGATTTTTGCGCTGATACTGGCACTGAGAATCAATAAACAAAGTCCCGGTAATGAAAGAATGAGAGAAATTTCCTCAGCAATTCACGAGGGTGCAAAGGCTTTCCTTTTTGCCGAATATAAAATACTTGTCTTTTTTATCCTCGCGCTTCTGATTGTAATAGGCTTCGCCATTTCATGGGGCTCGGCTGTCAGCTTTTTAATCGGTGCACTTTTCTCAATTATTGCCGGTTACTTCGGTATGAATGTTGCAACAAAGGCAAATGTAAGAACTGCTGAAGCTGCAGCAAAGGGCGGAATGAAAAAAGCCCTGTCTATCGCTTTTTCAGGCGGTGCAGTAATGGGTATGTGCGTTGCAGGTCTCGGACTTTTCGGCATTGCGGCAATTTTTGCACTTACAGAAAATGCTGATTATCTTTTCGGCTTCAGTCTCGGTGCTTCATCAATTGCACTTTTTGCCCGTGTAGGCGGCGGTATTTATACAAAGGCTGCTGACGTAGGCGCTGACCTTGTTGGTAAGGTTGAAGCAGGTATTCCTGAGGATGACCCGAGAAACCCTGCCGTTATTGCTGACAATGTAGGTGACAACGTAGGTGACGTTGCAGGTATGGGCGCTGACCTTTTTGAAAGCTATTCAGGTGCAATTGTTTCTGCCGTTTCGCTTGGTATCACCGCTTTTGTAGGCTCATCATTAAAAGCGCAGGGAGTTATCTTCCCCCTTGTTATTTCAGCGGTAGGTATTCTCGCTTCAATTATTTCAACCTTCTTTGTAAGAGGTGAAACAAAGAATCCTCATAAGGCTCTCAAGGGAGCAACCTATGTTTCCTCAATAATCGTTGCTGTTGCAACTCTTCTTCTCAGCCATTTTATGCTTGGTACACTCAGATACGGTATCGCAGCAGTTTCAGGTATTGTTGTAGGCTCACTTATCGGTATTATTACTGAGCTTTATACCTCTGATGCCCACAAGGCAGTTCAGAAAATTGCACAGCAGTCAGAAACCGGCTCAGCAACAAACATTATTTCAGGTATGGCGGTAGGTCTCAGATCAACAGCCTTCCCGATTCTTCTTATCTGTGTAGGTATTTTTGTTTCATACTTCTGCTGTAAAAATGTTTCTGTGGGCGCAGGCATCTACGGTGTGGCACTTGCTGCAGTAGGTATGCTTTCAACAACAGGCGTAACAGTTGCCGTTGACGCTTACGGACCTATTGCGGATAACGCAGGCGGTATTGCTGAAATGTCAGGTCTTGACAAGAGTGTAAGAGAAATTACAGATAAGCTTGACTCTGTTGGTAACACAACTGCTGCTATCGGTAAGGGCTTTGCAATCGGCTCAGCGGCGCTTACAGCACTTGCTCTCTTCTTCTCATACGCTCAGGCAGTTTCACTTGATGTAATGGGTATCAACCTTCTCAATTATAAGGTAGTTATCGGTCTTTTCATCGGCGGTGTTCTTCCCTTTGTGTTCTCAGCCTTTACAATGGACAGTGTAAGCAAGGCTGCTTATAAAATGATTGAAGAGGTACGCCGTCAGTTCAAAGAAATTCCCGGTATACTCGAAGGTAAAGCAAAACCTGATTACAGCTCCTGCGTTTCAATTTCAACAACTGCAGCCCTCAAGGAAATGATTGTTCCCGGACTTCTTGCAGTGCTTTGTCCCCTTCTCACAGGTATAATTCTTGGCGTTGAAGCCCTTGGCGGACTTCTTGCAGGTTCACTTGTAACAGGTGTTCTTCTTGCAATCTTTATGTCAAACTCAGGCGGTGCCTGGGACAACGCAAAGAAGTTTATTGAAGGCGGTGTACACGGCGGTAAAGGCGGCGATTCACATAAGGCTGCCGTTGTAGGCGACACTGTAGGTGACCCCTTCAAGGATACATCAGGCCCCTCAATCAATATCCTCATCAAGCTTATGACAGTTGTTGCACTTGTTTTTGCAAAGCTGTTTATGATGATAGGCAGCGGTGCAGGGCTTCTCAACTAAAACTTTACAGAATTAAAAGAGGCGATTGATTTAAACAATCGCCTCAGACTATCGATAAACGCACAAGAACAACAATGTTGTATTTATATGTAAATCGTACAGTGAATTCAATTTGAAATTAAGCATAAGAAAATCGTACAAAGCATCGAACTTTGTACGATTTTAACATTGTTTTGACCTTTTTTTACCCTCTCGGAGTACCTATGTACGCCTTCGGGGTAAAGAAAAGGTCATCTTGCACATTTCTCAACAGTCTGACAGCTTG
>JAFOXT010000458.1 GCA_017425745.1 Clostridia bacterium
CTCTTGGTGAAATATCACCTAAGTTGCCTATGGGAGTGCCCACAAGAAAAAGTGTTCCGCTCATTTATAAAATTCTCCTCACTGATGTCCGTCCATATAATCGCCGAACATACTTCTGTATTCCTCGGTGTTATTACCGTCTTTATCCTTCATAACAAGCTGTTTTTCAATTGTAACATGACTTTTGCTGCCACGCTTTCCTTCAACAAGTACAAGCCAGGGCGCTTTACCCTCTTTTTCCACAACAAAGCGAATTCTTTTTGCTTCAATTCCGCCCTCACGCATACTAACAATTATATCGCAAAGTCTTTCGGGACGGTGGCACATACAGAATCTGCCACCGAATTTAAGAAGCTTTGCAGCAGCTGCAACAGCATCATCAATTGTGCACATTGTTTCGTGTCGTGCAATTTTATCTGCCTCAGAAAGGCTTTCAATTCCCGTACCCACCGGCTTATAAGGCGGATTCATTGTAACAAGGTCAAACTCACCAAAAGGTACAACACCTTTAAGTGAACGCAAATCGGCATTCACAACCTTGATTCTATCCTCTTTTGAATTAATCTCAAGGCTTTTTTTAAGCTGATTGCAGGCTTTTTCCTGAATATCAATTGCAGTAACTGACTTTGTTTCGCCCTTTATCCAGTTAAGCGGTATAATACCGCAGCCTGTTCCCATATCGCAGGCAACATCTTTTCTTTTAATTGAAGCAAAAGCAGAAAGAAGAATTGCATCCGTACCGAAGGTATGTGAATCGGAAACAACAATCTGCATTTCCTTGCCGAGTGGTTCAAGTCGTTCGTCAAAATTAAGTTCCATAGTTTTCTCCTGAATATAAGCTCTTCGGATATAATAACATATTTAAAGAAAAAAGTAAACCTGAAGGCCTGATAAAATGAAAAACCACTGCGTAAAGCAGTGGTTTAAATTTTTAAGTAAAATTAGAAGTCAAGAGCACCGAGGATCTTATCGAAGAGTGCAATACCTTCTTCTGTGTCACCATTGTAGAGGAGGATACCAGCAATAGCACCGAATACCTTGATAAGGATACCGAGAACTGCAGCAAATGTATCTTCTTCAACTTCTGCAGGAATGTATGAAGCGTAGAATTCGATAACTTCACCAGCTGCGCCTGCGGGGATCTTGTAGTCTGCGTTTGAAGCATACTTGTTGCTGTCGAAGTAGCAGTACCAACCGTCGAACTGATAGCCACTGGGAGGAGTGATAGCGGGAAGTCTTACGAACTGACCTACACGCTGTGTGTCTTCTGTTCTGGGGAGCATTATGTACTTGCCTGTGATATCAGCGCCGTCTTTGTAAACGAAGTTGCTGATTGATGTGTCGTAAACATAAGCACCTGTCTTAAGTGAACCGCCGTTGAGATCAAAAGAGATAACAACCTGTGAGTTCTTGTCAACGAGACCTGAATCGTAGTAGTTGTTATAAACTGATGCTGATGCACTTACACCGAGTGCTGAGAAAAGCATAAGTGTTGCGAGAAGAACTGATAAAAGTTTTTTCATAATATTTACCTCCGAAAAATTCGCATTAATCATTGCACTGATTATAACACTGAAAGTCACAAAAAGCAATACCTTTTTTAACAAAACTTTATGTTTTTTTGCATTTTTGTCTTCTTTAATACCATATTAACAAAAAATTTATAAATCAATTGTGCTAAACCTACAAAGCTTTTTACAGAATTTGTAATTTTAACCATAATTTTCTTCCTCGCGTTGACAAGACAACAATATATATTGTATAATTTTTGAAAGCAATCATTATATTGTATATCAATCTGAGGTGAAAATTTATGAACCAAAATAAAGTTACGCTACCCTTATGGGGACCGTATTCAAAAAAATATGCAGGTATATCAGCAATTGCAGAAAACAAAAAGCACTCGGGAATCCGTTTTGACCTTTCGGTTGCACCCGCTGTTTCAGCCTTTGATATAAGGGTGCCAAACGTTACTCTCCCCTCCTCTTATCACCCGTGGCTTTCAAGTGAGGATTACAGCTTTTACTCATACAGATATGACCTCCAGTGGAAGGACAAGGTGTACGCTGATGTGTCTTACACAAGACTTACAGATAAGAGTATACTCGTAAGAACAGAGCTTGTCAACAACTCAGACATTATCAAAAACTTTGTTGTAAACTATTTTTCATCAATTGAATATCCTCTTGATTCTTACGCAGAGCTTTCACTTCCCGAAAAGTGTGTACATAAGGACGCTGTTGACTACGACAGTTATATCTACAATACCACAAGACCCTGGGACGAGCAGAATGCAGACGGAAGAAAAAAGGGCGAATTCATCGATAAGCGCTTTACGGGAGAAAAGGGTCTTGGCGACAGAGCTGAAAAGTGGCATATGCCTCACAGAGTAATCAAGCCCTTCGGCGCCGAAGCAAACGACAGAGTAAGCTACACCTTTAATGTTGATAAAGACTTTGAAAATGCCGTTCTTGCCGTAAGATACCGCACAAGCGACATTTTTTATGAGCAGGGCAAGCAGGTTGGCGTACACTATATTCTCAGCGAAAATACAGCAGAGTTTGATGTTGAAAACTTCGGCACACTCGTTCTTCCACCCTGCGATGAGCTTCAGATGGCTTATCTTTTCCTCGGAAAAGTTGAAAAGGGCGAATTAAAGCTTACACTTACAGGTAAGGGCACAGGTGCTGCAGAATTTGACTTTTTCTGCATTACTGAGGAATGCGACAAGGAAAAGATTACAGTTAAAGATGAGCCCGTTAATTTTGTACCTGATTTTGAAAACAAAAAGTGTGAAAAGGGATACCTTACTTC
>JAFOXT010000459.1 GCA_017425745.1 Clostridia bacterium
AGTTGAACCCTTCCACCGCTGAAGCGGTCCCCCTTCCCTTTCAGGGCAGGCAAGATAAGGTTTGTTGATTTTAACGCTTCGCTCCGATTGTATTACTGACGAAGCCCAGAGGTGTCATTCTGAACGAAGCGAAGAATCTTCAGTTGAACCCATAAAGCTTGGAATGATAAAAAAAGAAGCCACCGAAGTGACTAATTTGATTACATCAATTAATAGTGTACAACACCGCATTTGCAGTCCTTGTTTGTTTTGAACATTTCCCAAAACACACTAACGATCTTATAGATAAATCCCACAAATCCGCCTTCGTGACACATACAATCACAAGCCACTGTAGATGAATTGTCGCTTGTTGATAAATCACGGCCGCACATATCGCATTTGTTGTCATTATTATTATCAACGCAAGAAATCTTGTTTGTAGTCTCCTGCATAACAGTTATTGTTCCACAACCAGAGCATTTTTTTCCTTCAGTCAATCCATTTTCCTGACAGGTCGCCGGAACTGAAGAAATCACAACATTACTATCGTGATCTTTCTTTGCTGTTGTCTTCTGTGCTACTGTAACAACTCCACAATCCGAACACTTCTTACCTTCTGTAAGACCTGTATTCTGACATGTAGCTTCAATAGCTGCAATACTTACATTACTGTTATGTTCCACTTTCTCAACAGTTGATCCTGTTCCAATTTTACTACCGCAAGTTTTACAGTACGTGTCACCACTATATCCTTCGGATGTACAAGTAGCTGTTACTGCATTTCTTATCTCAGTTAAGCTGTGTTTACAACTCCAATGTGCATAAAAAGTTTTATTTCCTGTTGTTACAGAAGTACTGCTAGTAATTTTTGTACCGCCACTTGCAGCTGTATACCATCCATCGAAATTATATCCGTCTCTCGTTGCAGTCGGCATTGAGGCACCATATGTCTGACCCACTGTATATGTCTTACTTGATGCTGAAGATGTTCCACCATTACCATTAAAAGTGACGGTAATAGTTGAACTTGCTATAGAACTGTAATTTAAAAATGTTTTATCTCCGGCTCCCGCAACAAATGAATATGTACTTGAAGTATGTGTTGTACCGTCCTTTGTAACAGCAACTTTAATATAATATGTTTGACCTTTTGTAAGATTACCGAATTTTTTGCCTAAATCATAGAAACAGCAATTTGTTGTTACATTTGAATCGCTAGATGTTTTTGTCAAAGAAGTTGAAGATGTACCAAAACTAATCTGACATTTTGTTATAGTAAAATCCTCCCAAGGAAAATAAACCGTAAATTTAGGATTTACCGAACTCGAACCATTATTAGTTAATACTATTTTAAATCCGGGAAAAATGTAATTAAAGGGGTTATAACTTGTGCCACCGGTAGCCTTGCTGTTTATTGCAAAATGAAGGTGTGCGCCTGTAGAACAACCTGAACTGCCGACTTCACCTAATTTTGTACTGGAAGTAACTTTGTCACCTTTTTTTACACTGACTGTATTCATATGAGCGTAATAACAGTATTTGCCATCATCATTTTTGACAACTACCCCGTTACCAAAGCCATTATTGCAATAATAACCAGCATTATATCCTGATCCATTCATGTACACCATACTCTGTGTACAACCTTTTGCCTTGCAATCTTTACCACTTGAGCCGGCGCCATTATAATTTTTACATCCTGAATATACGATTTCAACTGTACCACTTTTTGAAGCATATATTGCTGTTCCTTTAGCTACAGCCAAATCTATACCTTTATGGCTACTGGTAAAACCGCGACCTGTTTCAGCAATTTTTCTCAAAGGATAATTGTACGATGAAGCCGTATTTTCATACGCTGCGTTTGCTTTTGTTTTGATTATCCCGTCAGACATACAGCCAAGCAACATAACCACAACAAGCATTGTACATAAGATTTTTGAAAGTGTTCTTTTCATTTTTTTGACCTCCTGAATAAAAAAATGTGTGTAAATGAGATTTTCTTAAAAGCTTTTTCTCATTGCTATTTTTCAGACAAAATTGATTTCTTTTCTGTCTTCGAATGTATCATAATACCTTATGCAATATTTTACAATAGCATTTGTAATCAGCGGTCAAAATCACGGGCGAACGGTATTTTATATGCTCTATTTGTTCGTTTAAGGCATGTTTTTAACTACCAAACAGCCCACCACAACAAAAATTCATCACTAACTATGAACTTCCCCAAATAGTACGGACAGCACACAAATTAGGGCAGTTCACTTTATTCTACCATAGGGCGTTCTTTTTTATATTATCCATTTTCAACGGACTTATTCAGTATTTTTTTGCCATCAAAAAACGAAAAACGACTGCCGAAGCAGCCGTCTTTCGTTTGAAGAGAGAATTAGAACATAATATAGAGAAACGCATATTAATCAGTACATTTC
>JAFOXT010000460.1 GCA_017425745.1 Clostridia bacterium
AACATTGTATGTGTTGTATGTTGTTTACATTTAAAAGGTTGTGTCGGTCAGGCGGACGGCCAATGGCCGCCCCTTAGTTTTATTGAAATTGTATAATTCGCTTAACAACCTGAAACTTTGTTAAGCGGTTGTTAAGCGGTTGTTAAGCTCTGAAACGCCCTATTTATAAGGGTTTACAAGCATTGCTTAACAACTTAACAATAAAAAAAGTAAAACTCTTTACAGATATTAAAGTGAAAATAATTATAGAAAACATTGTTTTTGTTGTTAATGTTGTTTATGTTGTTTACATTAAAAAGATTGTGTCGGTAATGCGGACCATCGGGGACGCCGGTCCCTACGAAGATGTCATTCCGAGTAAAACGAGGAATCTTTAAGATTCTTCACTGCTTTCAGAATGACAATTAAAGGTTTCGTCAGCAATTTTGCATTTTGCACTTTGCATTTTGCATTGAATGTCGTTTACCATTTCGTCAGTATATAAATCGGAGCAAAGCGACCCACAACTGCACACTCCACTCTTCACACTCCACACTAAAAAAGCACTTCCGAAGAAGTGCTTTTTTCTTACGCCCAGATGAACCAGAGCATTAAATATCCTGTTATTACTGCTGCGAGAGTAAAGGGTACACCGTATTTCATAAAGGTTGTGCTCTTCACCTCATAGCCTTCCTTACGGAGAATACCGATACCTGCAATGTTTGCACTTGCACCGATGGGTGTAAGGTTACCGCCAAGGGTAGCACCGCAGAGAAGTCCGTAGTAAAGAAGTGTGGGTTCTTCAAAACCAACGCTTGAAGCGATTACGGGAACAATTGAAAGCATTGTTGCTGTGTAGGGAATGTTATCAATGAACGCTGAAAGAATAACGCTCATCCATACAATAATTGTGTACACAACAAATACTGAGCCTGAGCCAAGTGAACCGATTGCTGAACCGATTACATCAACAACACCTGCACTCTTGATACCGCCGATTACAATGAAAAGGCCTGTAAGAAGCACAATTGTGTAGTAGTCGATTTCCTTGAATGCGTTCTTTACAATTTCCTTGTTCTTTTTGATGAAAAGCTCACGGATAACACCAACAAGGAAGAAAGCAATGCAGAGAATACCGTTTGTGATGTCAGGCTTGTAGAACTGACCGGGTGCTGCTGCATCCTTATAGGGAATAAATGAAACTGCAATAAGTGAAAGAACTGTGCCGACAAGAAGGAATGTGGGGAACTTATCCTCTACCTTTGTTCTGCCTTCAAATTCAATTTTGTTGTTTTCCTTGCGGAACATAAAGTAAATAATGAGTGCACTTACAATTGCACCTGCCTGAACTACCCAGAACATACCGATATGACCGTTATCAACAAAGAAATCGGAGAAGTCAAGGTTTGCTGCCTTTGCAAGAAGAATTGAGGTTGTATCACCAACAAGAGTTGCTGCACCCTGGAGATTTGAGGAAACCGCAATGCATATAATAGAGGGAACGGGTGAAATGCCCACCTTTTTGCAGAAAGCAAGAGCAACGGGAGCGATCATAAGCACTGTTGCAACGTTATCAACAAAGGCTGAAACAATACCTGCAAAAAGTGAAAGTGCAATTACAACCCATTTCATATTGGGCATTTTTGAAATAAGCACGTCGCTCATAAGCTGAGGCATTTTTGATTCAATGAAGAGATATACCGTACCCATTGTACCGGCAATCATCATAATTACATTCCAGTCAATTTCGGAAATTGCCTCTTTGATACCGTAAGCAAAGGTGCTGTCACCAACTGCAAAAAAGCCTTCACCAAAAAGGGTTGGGTTAATTGTAGCAATTGTACCTAAGATAACAAAGATAATTGCTGAGGTTACTGTAATGTGCGGTCTGATTTTCTGGAACGCCAGCATAAGCACGTAAGTGATTGCAAAGAGAACCAGAGCTGTGATTGTGATTGGGCTCATGTTTTTTGTACCTTCCTTTTTTGTTTTTTGTAAAAAGTCGGGTAGAGTTGTCCATGGGTAAAAAAAGAGAACCCGCCCAAGTGGAACGGATTCTGTCAGATTTCCTGAAATATATAACCGGTAAACCGATTAATTTTCATAAGAAAATACAATCCTAACAAATAGACCGGCTATTGCCGTTCTATGACAGACTCCACCACTTATCCGGATTGCACAAGGAATTATATATTAAAATAAATTAAAAGTCAATATGTTTTAATGCCTCATTTTATATCTGTACAAACTAAACAAAACCAGCCTCAAACTTTTGGTAAGTTTGTTAATCTTAATACTTGAGTTTATTGCAAGTTAGTGATAAAATTTCTTGGGTAAAAAAAGGTATATAAAAATGAATTAATTACAGGAGGTTTTTACCATGAGTTTATTGGGCGGGGTTATCTCCATCAGTAACATTTCAACACTTCTCTTTGTTTTGTTTGCCGTTTTACTTGGCGGTTACGCTCTCGGCAGAATCACAATCAAAGGTATTTCTCTCGGTGACGCAGGCGTTTTCATTATCGCACTCCTTATGGGTGCTCTTGCTTTCCACGTTAACGAAAGCGGTGAACTTCTCTTCGCTCTTTCATCAAAGCCCTACGATTTCAACAGCGGACTTTCACTTATCGAAAGCTTCGGTCTTGTTCTTTTTGTAACTTCAGTAGGCTTTATTGCAGGCCCCAAATTCTTCGGCAACTTCAAAAGAAACTTCAAGTCATACGTACTTTTAGGTGTAATCATCATCCTTGCAGGCGGTCTTGCTGCTGCAGGCTGTATCGGTCTTGGTGAAGTAGTAGGCTACGGCGGTTCAATCACTGATCAGGACGGCTTCGTTGCTATGATTGTTGGCCTTCTTTCAGGCTCACTTACATCAACTCCCGCTTTCTCAGCTGCAAAGGCTACAGTTGCTCCCGAGTTCCAGTCACTCGTTTCAGTTGGCTACGGTATCGCTTACATCTTCGGTGTTATCGGCGTTGTTCTCTTCGTTCAGCTTATTCCGAAACTCACAAAGGCTAACATGGAAGAAGAAAGAGCAAAGCTCGTTATCAAAGAAGAAGGCGAAAAGAAGGCTTACACAGGCAAGCTCTTCCACATTGACCACATGGGTATCGCAGCATTCTCACTTGCAGCAATTCTCGGTACAGTAATCGGTCAGATCAAGATTCCTCTCACATCAGCTGGTCTTGACGGCACATGCTTCTCACTCACAACAACAGGTGGTTGCCTTCTCGTTTCACTTGTTCTCGGTCACTTCCAGAGAATCGGCAAGATCAACATTATGCCTGAAAAGAGCACACTTCAGCTTTTCAGAGAGCTCGGTCTTGTGTTCTTCCTTGCAGGCGCAGGTATCCCCGGTGGCGCTGAATTAGTTGAAAACTACGACGCTATGTACTTTGTATACGGTATGATTATGACAATCGTTCCTATGATTATCGGCTTCCTTTTTGCAAAGTATGTTCTCAAATTAAGCCTTCTCAACAACCTTGGTTCAATCACAGGTGGTATGACATCAACTCCTGCTCTTGGTACGCTTATCAACACAGCAGGTACAGAAGACATTGCAGCTGCTTATGCAGCAACCTACCCCATCGCTCTTATTGCAGTTGTGCTTGTATCACAGTTCCTTATCATTCTTCTGTAAGGCTACTGAAACTGAAATGAATTATAAAACGCTCAGAGTTTTGTGCTCTGAGCGTTGTTTTTTATGTGGTTGCTCCCTCAAATAAGGAGCCTCGATGCCGTCACTTCAGAGGAAA
>JAFOXT010000461.1 GCA_017425745.1 Clostridia bacterium
AACTCCATTTTCAGCCGAGCAGCTTTTCTCCTGCGGTGTTGATTTTATCACAACGGGTAACCACGTTTTCCGTCGCAAGGAGATATATGAGCTTCTTGACGAAAGCGAATTTATCATAAGACCCGCTAACTTTGCAAAAGGCTGTCCCGGAAAGGGTTACAGCATTGTTGACTGCGGCAGATACTCTGTAGGTATACTAAACCTTGCAGGCGCTATGTATCTTGATAAGTGCAACTGCCCATTTGAAACTGCAGACAGATTAATTGAGGAAATCAGAAAGCAGACAAATATTATTCTTGTTGATTTTCACGCTGAGGCAACAAGCGAGAAAAAAGCACTGGGCTTTTATCTTGACGGAAAGGCTTCTGCCTTTTTCGGCACTCACACCCATGTACAGACAAGTGACGCTTCAATTCTTTCAAAGGGTACAGGCTACATAACCGACCTTGGTATGTGCGGTGTAATTGACAGCGTTTTAGGTGTGGACAAGAATATTGTAATTCAGAAGTTCAAGGACGGAATGCCCTGCCGTTTTGACGGTGCCAAGGGCGAATGTATGCTTAACGGCTGCATTTTTACAATTGACGAAAAAAGCGGCAGATGCACCTCTGTCGAACTTGTAGATTTGAGATAAGGAATGAACAAAATGAAAAAACTACTCCCTGTTATTTTTTGTCTTTCTGTGATTATCGCAATTTTTGCAATTGCCAAGCACAACAGAGAGCCGGAGATTCCTACAGTTGAAATTACAGGCGAAACCTCACTTGTATCGCACGGTGATGAAATTCAGAAGGAAATCAAGCTTGGTTATTTCAAGGAAAAATCACTTAACCCCTATAAAACAAGCAGTCCCCTCAACAGAAGTCTCAGCACTCTTGTTTATGACAGCCTTTTTGTTGTGGAAGATAATTTCACCGTTCTTCCGCTTATGGCTGATACTGTCAGCTATGAGGGTAACAAGCTGAGCGTGGATATCTGCGATGAAATGTATTTTTCAGACGGCTCACTCATTACAACAAACGATATTGTTTACTCATTCAGGCTTGCTAAAGAAAGCTCGTTTTATTCAAAGCGCCTTTCAAACTTCAACACTGCCGCAAAGGGCGAAACCTCGGTAATTTTCACTCTTAACAACATTGACACCTCTGCTGAAAGCAACCTCATCTTCCCCATTGTGAAATTCGGTACAGGCTCAAAAAGCTTCCCTGTCGGCAGCGGAAGATATAAATTCAAAAAATCTGACGGCAAATTATATCTGAAGGAGAACGAATATTCCACAAGAGGAGAAGAAATGGCAACTGACTCCATCAGACTCACACCAATAAGTGCCGATGCAAGTGAGCTTTATCAGCTTCAGTCCGGCGACCTTACCGCTTTTTTTGACGACCTTTCAAAGGGCAGCTTTACAAAAATCAACGCAAATATGGTAAGAGTGCCTCTTAACAATCTTGTTTATCTCGGTCTCAACTGTGAAAATAAATTTCTTCGTGACAGCGCGGTAAAAAAAGCAATTGAGCTTTGCACTGATAAAAACACAATCTCTGACACAGCCTACAGCGGCTACTGCCGAATCGCCGACACTATCTTCAATCCCGATTGGGAGGTTACGGCAAACGCAATGGTACCCGAAAGCGTTTTCAGCGTTGTGCAGGCTGAGGAAGTGCTTGAAAAGGCAGATTATGTATATGCCTATAAAAACAACAAGCACCGTTCAAAGGATTTCAAATTCCTGACACTCAGATTAATTGTAAACAAAGAGAATAAAAGCCGAAGCAAGGCAGCTGACATAATTGCAAAAAATCTTCGTTCTGCAGGCTTTGAAATAAAGCTTCAGAAGCTTTCATACGAGGATTACAGCAGTGCAATAAAAAGCGGTAATTTCGACCTTTATGTAGGCGAGGTTGCGCTTTCTCCCGGTATGGATTTCTCTGCATTTTTCTCAGGTGACGGTGAGCTTTCTGCAGGTATTGATGTTGGCGGTACCGTAGGCGGTGCTTACTTTGATTACAAAGACGGTACAATTGATTTTTCAACCTTCAACCAGGTAATAAACCACGAAAAGCCCTTTATCCCCATCTGCTACCGTGACGGTATGATGTATTTTTCAAGAGAGCTTTCCTACGAGGGCACAGTCAATCAGTTTGACCTTTTCAAAAACGCATACTCCTGGGAAATCAAATAACAGCAACGCAAATTTAAGAAAGGAGGAAAGGCTGTGAACACATCAGAAATGCCCGTTCAGTACGTCAAGGGCGTAGGCGAAAAAAAGGCTAAAATTTTAAATAAGCTTGGCATAGAAACATTATGGGACCTTGTTCATTATTTCCCCCGTTCTTATCTGGACCTTACTAATCAGGTTAAAATAAGTGATATTGTGCCCGAAACTGTCTGTTGCTTCAGAGCAACTGTAGGCTACGACTGTGTAATGAGTAGAATAAGCTCGTCTATGATAATTTATAAAACAACGGTTTTTGACGAAACGGGTACAGTTCACCTTACAATTTTCAATAACAAATATCTTGCAGACAGCCTTAAAACAGGTGAAGAGTATCTCTTTTACGGAAAGGTTTCTCTTCAGCGAGGCACCTTGCAGATGAACACTCCCACTGTTGAAAAAATTGAAAGCGGAAGCACAATGAAGCCCGTTTATCCC